>DLDC01000024.1:0-16979 GCA_002480935.1 Prevotella sp. UBA7782
ACGGTAATGCCGAGACGCTTACTAATCAAACGAATTAACGGTTGCCAATTCACAAGAATTTGACAACCGTTTATTCGTTGAAGTCAGCTAAGACGCTAGTAAATGAATTCATCATAATTAATTGTACCAAATTTCACCACCAAGGACTTTCTTCTCGGCATCGGAGCTACTACTTGCCAAAATGTAATCCTTAAAAATCTGCTCCTTCTCGTTCTCTTTCATTGTCTTTTCCTTTCTTTTCTTTAGCGTTAATAATAAGTTTTTCTTTATCTCGTTACAAAGGTAGCAAATAAAACGGACATTGTCAAGAGAAAAAACATACGATATAGTATGCTTTTCACTTTTTTTAATAATAAAATCTACTTAAACGGGCTATAAAACATAAAAACAGAATTTAAATACGTTTTTCCACCATATTTCTTGGGCAATCGATTGTCTTTATTACAATTAATTTTGTGGATTTTTATTATCTGTATTTGGTAAAAAAGTTTATAGAGAGCACGGTTACCCGTTAACTCTCCATAACTATATAGAGTGGATATTAGTTTATAGCGCTGACAGCGGCACGCTCTATGGCTAGTCCTTCTTTATAATGAGCCATCCATTGGTTGAACCCTTCCACCTCATGTGGATCGGGCTCTACCACCAGGCCCTCGCTATGGGCAAACACCCGGGTTTGCAAAAAGTCGGCCAATGACTGCCCTTGCTCTTTATGCCTCATGTAAGAAGCCAGCAGAGCTATGCCCCATGCGCCTCCTTCGCCGGCTGTCTTCATAACCGAAATGGGCGAGTTGAGGGCTGCCGCAAGCACACGCTGTCCCACGCCCGGTGTCTTGAAGAAACCTCCATGACCGGTGAGCTTGCTCACTTGCACATGTTCGTCGTTGAAAAGTATGTCGTTGCCTATCTTCAACACGCACACTGCGGCATAGAGCTGAGAGCGCATGAAGTTGGCCAGGCTGAACTTATCTGTTGCCGAACGCACGAAAAGAGGACGCCCCTCGGGCATATCCGTAACGGGTTCGCCGGAAAAGTAATTATAAGAAAGCAGTCCGCCACAGTCGGCATCGCCCTTCATGGCCTCATTGAAAAGGTGGGTGTATATGTCGGCCATATCTACTTTCATGCCCATCATCTCCTGATACTGCTTGAAAATGGTCACCCATGCGTTGATGTCAGATGTACAATTATTGCAATGCACCATGGCTACAGGACTTCCGTCGGGCGTCGTCACCATGTCTATCACCTGATATGGCTTGGAGAGATTGTGCTCAAGAACAATCATAGAAAAGGATGATGTGCCAGCCGACACATTTCCCGTAAGGGGCTTAACGGCATTAGTGGCCACCATTCCGGTGCCTGCGTCGCCCTCTGGCGGGCATAAGGGTATGCCTGCTTTGAGATGACCTGAAGCATCCAGAAGGCGTGCTCCTTCTTCGGTAAGGGTTCCTGCGCCCTGGCCGGAAAGTAATATCTTGGGCAGAATGTCTTTGATGTTCCATCCGAAGTGCTTGGGCTCTATGAGCCTGCTGAAGGTTTCCAGCATGGCGCTGTCATAGCCTCGGGTAGTGGAGTCGATAGGGAACATGCCTGAGGCATCGCCTATACCCAGCACCTTCTGCCCTGTGAGCTGCCAATGAATATATCCGGCAAGCGTGGTGATGAAGGTTATATCTTTTACATGAGGTTCTTCGTTGAGTATGGCCTGATAGAGATGAGAGGCGCTCCATCGCAGGGGCATGTTGAAATGAAACAGCTCTGAGAGCTTCTCTGCGGCCGCTCCCGTATTGGTGTTGCGCCATGTACGAAAGGGAACCAGCAACTTACCTTGCGCATTGAATGGCATGTAGCCATGCATCATGGCACTTATGCCGATAGCCGAGAGCGTTTCTATTTCCTCAGAATATAGCTCTTGAACATTCTCACGCAAGCTGGCGTAACATGCCTGCAGTCCATTCCAAATATCTTCCAGGCTATATGTCCATAACCCGTCTACCAATTTGTTTTCCCACTCATAGCTACCCTGAGCTATGGGATTGTTGTCGTTGTCTATAAGGACAGCCTTGATGCGCGTAGAGCCAAACTCTATGCCCAGCACAGCCAGTCCCTGTTTGATAGTTGTCTTAGCGTCCATAGTTGTTTAATTAGGTTATTATTGTTGACCGATACACCCGCTTGTACATGCTTATGGGGCACCTTGTATCGGCTAAAAAAGTGTTTTGAAAATTCTCAAGGGGGCTCATCAGCCTGCCCCATCACTTATTTATGCTGTCCGTAATAGGCATGAGGCCCATGCTTTCTGCTGAAATGCTTCTCTACAAGGAGCGGATTCATCGTAGCATGTGGATTCACCACCTGAGTGATGAAGGCCATCTTGGCCACCTGCTCAGTAACAACTGCATGATAGACAGCCTCATCAGGTGTCTTACCCCAGGCAAAGGGTCCGTGGTTCTTCACCAAGACAGCGGGCGTATGAACATAGTTTATCTTGCTCTTTTCAAAACGGTCTACAATCACCACGCCCGTGTTCTTCTCGTATTCTGCCATTTGGTCAGCTGTCATGTCGTCAGTACAGGGTATGGCATCATGAAAATAGTCGGCATGTGTTGTGCCTAAGCTGGGAATATCCTTGCCAGCCTGTGCCCATGCTGTGGCATAGGTGCTGTGTGTATGCACAATGCCGCCTATCTCAGGAAATGCTCTATAAAGCACAAGATGTGTAGGAGTATCACTCGATGGGTTGAGGTCGCCCTCGACAACCTTTCCGGTAGCCAAATCTACAACCACCATATCAGAAGCTTTCATCACATCATAGCTCACGCCGGAAGGCTTGATGACCACCAAGCCACGCTGCCTGTCGATGCCTGAAACATTACCCCAGGTGAAGATAACCAGATGATGCTTCACCAAATCAAGATTTGCCTTAAAAACCTTTTCTTTTAATTCTTCTAACATATATGCGATTAAATTAAAAAGAGCCGCACCCTGCGATGCGGCTCAATAAATTGTTGGATTACCAAAGCAAGAGGTATAACAACACTACGATGCCGCATATTCCGGCAGAGCCTATCGTAAAGCTCCGGCTCGTAGAGAATATATTCAGCTCTATTGGCAAGGCTTTCGGGTCGCGAACCTTGGCCGTGGCGTCACTATAAAGCATGATGGCCACAGAGAAGAGCAGCGCTCCGAAGAAATAGAATGCCTGGAAGCCTATGTCGTTCAGGTAGGCCAGGATGTTGGAGTCTGGACTTGCCGTCGGGTCAACAACATGGGCTATCGTCACGATAAGGGCAACCGCGATGCTCACGGCAGCACCAGTGAAGAGCACACGTGCCCAGAAGAGCAGCTGATGCTTGTCGGCACCGGTGGGCTGCTCGCAACCTACCTTCTTATTATCTATATAAGACATGGTGACGAAGAAGAGCATCAGGAAAATGAACACATAGCCTGAACGGAACAAGAAGGCAGTGTCTGGCAGCATCACCTTGCATACGATACCAGCAGGTATAGTCAGAATGGCCGTCCACACAGCCGCATTGGCCGAGGCACGCTTCCACAACAGGCCCATACCAAACACGATAACGATGCCAGGATAGATGAAGCTGGAGTACTCCTGGATATACTGGAAGGCCTGATCCAAACCACCAAGAAGAGGCTTTACGGCAATAGCAGCTATCACAAGTGAGATGAGAGCCACCAATCTACCCGTATTCACAAGCGTCTTGTCGCTGGCGGTCTTGTTGATGTACTTCTTATAAATATCCATCGTGAACAAAGTAGAGGTGGAGTTGAACATTGATGCGAGCGAAGAGATGATGGCAGCAGCCAAAGCAGCAAACGACAAGCCCTTGATGCCCACAGGAGCAAAGTTGTGTATCAGCCAAGGATAAGCCTCATCGGCAACATTTATCTGTCCTTGTAAGCCAGAATAATCGCTGATGTTCTCCATGATGTAATAAGCGCAAACACCAGGGATAAGCACGATGAAAGGAATAAGAATCTTCAGGAAGCCGGCAAAGATAAGGCCCTTCTTGGCTTCGTCGATACTCTTGGCTGCCAAACCTTTCTGAATAATGTACTGGTTGAAGCCCCAATAGCCCAAGTTGGTAATCCAGAGCGAACCTACCACGGCTGCTATACCCGGCACATTGTTATATGCATCTGCATTGTGGCTCTGCTGGATGATGAGGTGGAAGTGGGTGTCTGTGGCATGAGCGCCGGTCGTGAGATAGGTGTATACCTTATTGAAGCCATCCAAGAATGATCCGCTCTCGCCTCCTACGGCCTTCAAAGCAAAATAAGCAGTAACCAAGCCACCGCCAACAAGGAAGGTGACCTGCATGACATCCGTCCATGCAACGCTCGACAAACCACCGTAAATGGAGTAGACGCCGGCTATGAAATAGAGTCCTATGATGATGAGCATACGCACAGAAACGGTCATGCCCATGATTTCAACAGATATGCCCTGCAATCCCAATATCTGCTCTATGGCAAGCGCGCCGAGCCAAGCCACAGAGGTGAGGTTTACGAACACATAGAGGAAAAGCCACAGAATGGAGAAGGCCAGGCCCACACCATCGTTGTAGCGGTCGCGAAGGAATTGGGGAATGGTGAAAATCTTACGCTCCAGCATCAGCGGCAAGAGAAACTTGCCCACGATGATAAGGGTTACAGCGGCCATAATCTCATAAGCGGCTGTGGCGATGCCATCGCGGAAGCCCGTACCAGACATACCTATGAACTGCTCTGCCGAGATGTTGGCTGCAATCAGTGAGGCACCCACAGCCCACCAGGTGAGCGTGTTGCCTGCCAAGAAATAATCGTTGGCACTCTTTTCCTTGCCGTTTTTGTTACGGCTCAGAAACCATCCCAATCCTATCAAGAGGATGAGATAAAAAACAAGAATAAACATGTCGACAGTGGCAAATCCCGACTTGCTTATCGCATCTAAAACTTTACTCATTTTGTTTTGAAACTTATTATTTTTTGATTTTTATATTTTCATTAACAATGATCATTATTCTCAACAAACCATCTTTAGTCACATCTTAGACATCACCGAGAAACGGAATGCCAAATGGCTGTAGTATTTCTGTCCGGGCATGAGATAAGGCGAAGGCCATCCCTTAACTTTCTTGTTGAATTTGTTAGGACTATCGGGATATTTCTGACTCTCCAGACACACGCTCACATGCTTAGGATATTTGATGCCATGCTTGCATGAGATGCCTGTGCCCTGGAAGTTGGCCGTATAAACTTGTACGCCCGGCTCGTTGGTGAACATCTCAAGCATGATGCCCGTGCGCGGACTGAACAGCCAGGCGGCCACTTTCGTGTCGTCACCCTTTCCGTCCTTATAAGTGTTCAGGCACCAGTTGTGGTCATAGCCCGTTGCGTTGCGTATCTGGTCGAAGGTTGTGTCGCCTATAGTCTGATTGATGGCATGCGGTGAACGGAAGTCCATGGGCGTGCCTTGCACCGATTTGATGTCGCCCGTAGTCATATAAGTGGGGTCAGAGGGCGTATAATTGTCTGCGTTGAGGTACAACCACATATCCATTCCGTCTTTCGATGGATCACCGTTCAGATTAAAGTAGCTGTGATTTGTCATGTTGATTACTGTCTCACGGTCGCTTGTGGCAGTGAATTGGCAATCCAGCGTATTGTTGTATTTAACAGTGTAGATGGCTTCAGCCTTCACCTCACCGGGGAAGCCATTGTCGCCATCGGGCGAAGTGAGCGTCAGCACAAGCGACGAATCGCCCACCTGCCTGGCATCATACACCTGATATTGCCATCCTGTAGGGCCACCATGCAGACAATGCCCGTTATCGTTGATGGGCAACTGATAGATTTTGCCTGCCACAGGGAGTTTTCCGTGATCGATGCGGTTGGCATATCGGCCGATGGTAGCGCCAAAGTCGCTGGGTGTGTGCTTGGCGTCGGCATATTGCTTGATATTGTCATAACCCAACACAACGTCGGTTGGCTTGCCGTTCTTATCAGGAACGGTTATTGACACCACGCGCCCGCCGAAGTTCGTCATACAAACTTCCATTCCATGGCCGTTGGTCAGTGTGAAGAGCTTCACCTGCTTGCCTCCTATAATTGTATCGAAGTCGGCTGGGTTAAGCCCCGAAATAGTCTTTTGATGTTGGTTAGCTGTGCTGCATGAACCTAGGAACATTACGCCAATGGCAAGTCCTAAGGCAAGGGTTTTACCTGTATTTTTTTTCATGACTAATTAGTAATAAATCAAAAATAGTTATTTATTGGCCGTAAAGTTACTATATATTTAGGACTTGACAAATATTTTGCGTTTTTATTTTTAACAATTCGGCCAACTTTAACAAAAGAGGGCGGGAAATGTAAGTATTTCTCACCCTCTTTTATAGCATACCATTATAATAAGCCAACTATCTCAGCATGATCTGAACGTCATTCTTACGCGATGCTGGCAAAACCTTTAGTTGGGTTATTTTACCATCTTTCAGTGTAGCCTCAACGGTGGTTTGATAATTGGCATGCAACTTGAAGTGTATGTTCCATTGGCGTGGCCATGCCGGGAAGAGCAGTATCTTGCGCCCCACATCCTGCAAAAGCATCTCCTGCAAGCCTATCATACCTGACCCTCCCCAGTTATGATCGGGCGACCAGTCGTGCCCCGGTCCCCAGAAAGCGGGGAAGCGATAAGCCCCATCCGAGAGCTTCTTGCGCGTGAGCTCGGCCGCCTCTGCTGTCTGTCCTAAGCAAGCTGCAAAGATATTCAGCTGTTCCCAACCGGCCCACCCCCAAAATTTCTTGACGTAGGGATCATACTTCCATGTGTTGAGGGCAATATCCAGCGAGTCTCTGCCAACACCAAACATTCTCCAAGGAAAGACGGGATATAATTGGGGCACCTCGGTGTTGTTCACCCGTTGCCACACTGTGGCCGGAGCAATACACTTATGACCGTCTATCATCCGATAAGAAATGTCGGGCAAAGTGGCCAGCATCTTCTTATACTTTTTGGTCAATATGCTATCGCCCCCTACCCTTTCAAAGTGCTGGATGAGTGTTTGAGTTACTGTTTTTAGCGCGGCGCACGTACTTGAAGCGTTGTAAGCCATCTTGAAAGTCTCTGCCCCACTGCCGGGATAGAGCACGAGCTTGCCGTTGCCATCCAACTCTTTAATGCCATTATGACGGGCTATGTATCTGTAATGTTGGTCAAAGAAGTCAAGGCAAGAGGTTACCAGGGGCACATACTGGCTTATGTCCTCACCATAATAGGTTTCGCTCTGCAATGCCATCTGACAGAATTCAAGTACCGTATCCCACAGATATTCGAGCCAGGCGTTATATTCATAGCCCGCATCAAAGCCTTGTGGATGCTTCACTCCATACTCATCGTGATTGGGCAAACCAAAGTTTTCTATCTGCTCTGTGAAATTGGCTCCTCCATGATGCCAATAAAACTGTGTCTTCAGCTCCGCGTTTTTCAGTATTCTCAGATAAAAGAGCAACTGGGCACGCATCAGGTCGCTGTCGCCCGTCTTCAGCAATGGCCAATAAACAAGTCTTTGGTTCTGCGCGGTGAAGGTTCCTCCACCCCATCGGCGATAATCCGGCGTAAAAGCATTACGCTTATCCACATATTCCGGGTCGAAGGTAAAGAGACCTCCATTGAATTTCGTAGGCCACTCACCCATGGCATTGCATCCCAACATATATCTGAACAAGGTATAGTTGCGTGCCATCTCAGCCGTAGAGTCGCTTCCTTCTATAAAGCTACGCTGCCAGAATGCATTCCACCACTTGCGAGAGGCTCTTCTGTCTGCCTGCACGGAGATGGCCCGACGAAGGCTGTCAACACGAGTGAGGAAAACGTTTCTGGCTTCTGAACGCTGTCCTTGAGACGAAGCCAGGACAATAGCCAGACTGAACTTGCGTTTCCGTTCGCGGCTCACATACCTCCATCCTTGATAATCCGTAGCACTGTAAACACCATTATAGGTGCCTTTGAAAAGAAATCCCGGCGCATATAGCCTGCCACCATTCACGAGCCCACCTATCGGATTATACAGCTTATCTCTCAAGGGAAGCAAACGCTGCTCGCTTACCGTGGCGTCGAAGATGGTGCTGTCGGTGTTCTGATGATAGAAAGTAAACTGCCCGTTTTCAGGTATAAACTCATCATGATGCGTGAAAGTGCCGGCAGGAGCCTTAAACTTATAAGACATCTGCATACTCTCTCCCTTGCGGTAGTTCCTGTCCTTATATCTCCAACTCTCATAGTCGCACTCTGCCACTAAGGGCGCGCCACTTTCTATCTCAACATGCACAACGGGCTTGAACACATCCACCCACAGCGTTATCTTCTTCTGTCCGTCTGTCACCGTCATATAGCCATCGTTTACGTGCAGTGTCTGACGAAACGAGCCGGCTGTGTCTAGCAGTGGGGTTAGCCTGATGCGAAAACGGCCCAGCTTCAGCATGGCATTGTTCTCGTCGAACACGCCACTTCGACTCACATAAAACAGCAGGTCACCATTTTCAACCCACACATTGAGCCCTATGTCGTGTCCTCCGCAAGGCATAGACTCCATTGAGTTATGGCTGGGTGATGTCCAGAAATAATCAGCCGGCTGCGCTACCAGCGCAACCGGCAGGCCCATAGCCACGAGGGCTATGAGCACAAATGCTTTTATTTGATGCCTCATTCAGCTACTGGTTTACCATTTACTACCAGTCCTTTGAAGTCAAGGTCATGCGTCCATCCGCTCACTATGACGGGCGATGTCGTCACGCCCGTGAAGTTGCAGTTGTTCACGTGTATATTATATACATTAGGAGTATCTTCCAAGGCCACGATGTTCACGCCGTATTTGCTTTTCTTGCATGTAATGTTCTCCAGATAAACATTACGCACGATGGGATTATGGCCACGACCATAAACCTCTTTAGGATCATACTTCAGGTTTATCTTCAGCACCTCACTGCCGCATTGCCCAACCTCAATGTTACGTGCATAGATGTTTTCTGTCACACCGCCACGGCATGAGTTGGTCTTGATGCGTATCACCCTGTCTAAGTTTGGTGAGTCCATCTTGCAGTTTTCCACATATACATTGTTGCAGCCGCCGCCAATCTCGCTGCCTACCACAACACCTCCATGACCGTCTTCCATCTCGCAGTTGCGAACAATGATGTTTCTACTTGCCATTCCGGGTTTTCTTCCGTCTTCGTTTCTTCCACTCTTTATGGCTATGCAGTCGTCTCCAGTATGGAAGTTACAACCCTCGATGAGCACATCTTCGCACGACTCAGGGTCGCATCCGTCACCGTTAGGTCCTTCATTCCACACCTTAACGTTCCTTACAGTGATATTCTTGCTGAGCAACGGGTGCATCACCCAGAAAGGTGAGCGGAGCATGGTGACACCCTCAATGAGTATATTCTTGCACTCCACCAGATTGACAAGCTGCGGACGAAGCCCGCATCCCTTTCCGAACCTGCGCTGGTCGATGGGTGTTTGCTCGTGCACCATCTTGAGCAGCTGTGGACGCGAAGTGCGGTTATTCTCCTGACCTTCTTTCCATCCGAAGCGTGCCAGCCCCGTGAAATTCCACCATACGCCATTCTCTGCACCGCCATCTATGGTACCTTTGCCCGTGATGGCAATGTTCTCGCACTGATAGGCATAAATCATTGGCTGATAGTTCCAGCAGTCCATGCCCTCCCAACGGGTGCGCACGAGGGGATAGAGGCTGGTGTCGAACACAAAGAGCAATGTTGCCCCGTCTTCTACCACCAGGTTAACGTTGCTTCTGAGCCTGATGCCTCCGGTTTTCCACGTTCCTTTTGGCACCACCACACGGCCTCCGCCTTTGGCAGAGCAGGTGGCAATGGCTTTATTGATGGCTGCCTGGTTCTTGGCTGCATCGGCTTTCAGCGATGCGCCGAACTTGGTTATCACATAGCTCTTGTTCTTAAAAAAAGGAGCCTTGATATTACTTTCTATTTGCCTATAGGTTGTGTCCCAGCCAGAAGCAAAGGAGCACAGCGGCAGGAAGAAAGACAATAAAATGAGATTGAAAATCTTGTTCATACAAATAAAAGATTATAGGTTTTACATTCTAGTCTATGTTCGCCATGCCCCAACTGTCAGCCGCTTCACGCATTCGCATCATTCCTCGGTGCACCAAGTTGCGCACAGAGTGGTAGTTCATGCTCATGATGCGGCATATCTCATCATATTTTCGCTCTTCTATATAATAGAGCTGAAACACCTTGCGCTGCCTTGGCGTGAGCACGTTGAGCAACACCTGGGCTCTGTCACACAGCTCTTGCTCATGTTCAGCGGCCATATAGCTATGCTCTACATCCTCGACATGCCGTTTGTTGGGCATACTCTCCGGTGTGGTATCAACCAAAAATTTTGTACGTCTGAACTCATCCAGCAGTCTGTTTCGCAAAGAAATGACAAGATAAGAGCCCATCCGCTTCACTGCTTTGGCGTTTTTCTTGTCCAGCAACTTCACAAACACGTCGTGTATGCAGTCTTGCACGAGCTCTATATTGCCGGTCAGGCATCGGCCATAGTTAAGAAGCATGTCTATATACATATCATATAATGGGGCAAATGCTTCCTCATGCCCCGACAGATAGGCGTGATATAGTTTTATAGCTTTTTCTTCTTTTTGGTTTAGGTTGGCATCCATCTGATTGTTTAAAATAGTTGTTTGGTTGCAAAGATAGCCAAAAAGAGCCTACACTAACTACAATATTTGACAAAAGGCACTTGAAAAAGTGCCTATTAATTAATATTAACGTGTTTATCTTACACGTAATGTCTGGCGAATGCGCCCTCTTAACCGCAATATTTCCTTGCGGCTGACAAAGTTGCACGGCTCATCAAGATGCATGAGAACGTTCTTTGCCCTTTCTACAGCCTGCTTGTTGTCTTCAGAGAGACCGGCTACCGTGTCCCAATAGCTCTTTTGGCTCACGTCGTCGTCCAGCACATAATGCAAGAAACGCACGTCTACAAGCAGACTCTCTAAACTCACTTTAGTTGATACCACTTTCTCATCTATTAATATGTTACATTTATAGGACGGAAAGTAGCCGAGGTTGTAACTACCGTTGGGCTAATATTTTGTTTCCTTATCTACATCGGGCTTGATATAACTAGAGGGGAAAGTGGTTTTATAGAACACGCCGCCCTCACGTTCTCTTATCCATGTGTCAAACTCACGCTTTCCCTCTTTCAGCACGATGACGCGCGCGCCGTTCTTCACATGATGATATTCTGTGTCGCCCCCTGAGTAGCGGCAATGGGCCAACAACACATTATAATATAGCACACTATAGTCATTGTCATGGTCGTGACCGCAAAACATGCCCATCACATCGCCCATTTCCTTCACAGAGCAGAACAATCCGGAATTGAGGTTAGGCGAGTAAGCTTTCTCAAGGTTCAGTCCAAAGCGACTCCACCGCTTGTCTGCAATGGCTAGATTATACTCAGGTATAGGGATATGAAAGAACATCAACGCCGGGAGGGGGCGTCCACTGTTTATCTTCTTATACTTGGCACTCATTTCTCTGTACCATGCTATCTGGTTGAATCTTATCCAGTCATAGCCCCTCACATCCCTCATGGTGGTGAAGCGATGACTGTCCAGACAATAAATCAGCGCTTCGGGCTTCTCCATCTTCTCATCGAAGATGGGCAGCACATAGTCATATCGCTTGGTTATCTGCCTGTTGGGCATCACGCTATAGGGGGTGCGTTGCATCTGATCGTAGAGAGCGGCCTGACTGGTACGCTGCTCGGTGTCGTGATTGCCAAACTGCATGGCAAAGGGAACTTTGAGCGAGCTCAGCACAGAGAGCACTTTCTGCAAAGCCACATTGCCGGGCTTAGAGTAGATAATGTCGCCCGTAATAATAATAAGGTCAGGCTTTTCGGCTTGCGTAACCTTTCGCAGGCAGTCGGTAGCAGCATCAGAAGCGGGGTTGCCGTCTACGTAATGCAAGTCTGAAAACTGCACTATCTTGAACGTTCCATGCCGGAAGTGAAGACTCTGAGCTGACAAGCCGGCAGCCATAAAGCACAGCCAAAGCAACAATAGCATCTTTTTCATAAAAGCAAAATTAGCTAATAATACTGAAAAAACAAAGTCCTTGCTTGCTTTTTTCTTTCTTTGGCATTACCTTTGCCTCTTATAAGCGACATGTGTCAGACATACTGACACACAGAAAACATGTAATGCGGCCAAGGCCGAAGCTTAACAAAAACAAAGATATATGGCATACGCAAAATGGATAGGTGGCGCCCTGGGATGGATTCTTACGGGGGGAAGTCCGCTGGGAGCACTGGCAGGTTTCTGCATAGGCTACTTCTTCGACGACGAGAAAAAAGGTACCGGTAAGGGGCAACAGCAGTCATTCACCGGCAACAGCTATCAAACGGGCAACCAAAACAGGCAATACTCCACCGAAGAGCAACGCAACTCGTTCTTGTTCTCCCTACTCGTACTCTCCTCTTACATCATCAAGGCCGACGGCAAGGTGATGCACTCAGAGATGGAATATGTGAGAGGATGGTTGCAAAACAACTTCGGAACAGCCGCAAAGGAGCAAGGCAACATGATACTGAAGCGGCTCTTTGAGGAGCAAAAGCGCATAGGACCTTACGCCTTCAAGGAGATGATACGCAAGAGCTGCATGGAGATGAACCTGCACATAGACTACAGCCAGCGCCTGCAACTCGTGGCTTTCCTTCTGGGCATAGCACGGGCTGATGGCTATCTGGCACCCGACGAGCTGTCGGCACTGGGCGAGGTGGCTGGCTATCTGCGCATATCGCAAACCGACTTCCAGTCGATGCTCAACATGCGCGCCGAGTCTACAGAGCAAGACAAGCTCAGCGAGGCTTACAAGGTGCTGGGCATTGAGCCCACGGCAACCGATGATGAGGTGCGCAAGGCTTATCGCCAAATGGCCCTGAAGCATCATCCCGACCGCGTAGCCGCCTTGGGCGAGGATGTGCGAAAAGCTGCCGAGCGTAAGTTCCAGGAGATAAACGAGGCCAAGGAGCGCATCTATCGCGCCCGCGGACTATAAGCCCCGTCACAAAAAGTATAACATTATCCGGCAAGCCCGGCCCACTAAAAGCACAAACCGCTGCAAGGCACATCAGCCTTACAGCGGTTATGTTTTTTCACAAAGCCTCAGGAACACTTATTCGGCGTCAGCCTTCTTTGTCGTACGCCTGATGGCACGCTTACGCTTGGGCTTCTCCTCTACCACTTCTTCCTTCACACCTGCCAGCTCAGGATCTATGAGGATACGACCACAATATTCGCACACGATAATCTTCTTGTGCATCTTGATGTCAAGCTGTCTCTGAGGCGGAATCTTATTGAAGCAACCGCCGCAGGCGTCACGCTGCACATACACAATGCCCAGACCGTTGCGGGCACCCTTGCGTATGCGCTTGAAAGAGCGCAGCAGGTTAGGTTCTATGCGTGTCTCCAGCTCAGCAGCCTTTTCCTTCAGCCTCTGCTCCTCCTCACGGGTCTCCTGCATAATCTCGTCCAGCTCACTGCGCTTTTCCTCAAGCCCTTGCTGACGGTCGGCCAGCTGACCCTTAGCCGTCACCAGGTCCTTGGTCTTTTCCTCAACCTTCTGTGTGGCCTCCTTTATCTTCTTGTTGCAAAGCTCTATTTCAAGGGTCTGAAACTCTATCTCTTTGCTCAGGGTGTCATATTCGCGGTTGTTCTTCACATCATCCAGCTGAGCCTTATAGCGGTCCAGGCTGGTCTGTGCCTCTTGTATCTCACCCTTCTTTTGGTTAATGGCACTCTTAAACTCAGCTATCTCACCCTGAATCTTCTCAATGCGGGTGTTCAGGCCCTCTATCTCATCTTCCAAGTCTTGCACCTCAAGTGGCAGCTCACCACGCAAGGCACGCTTCTCGTCGATAGCCGAGAGGGTTGTCTGCAACTGGTAAAGAGCTTTCAGCTTCTCTTCAACCGTCAAATCTTTAGGATCTTTCTTTGCCATATACTTTATTTATAAATAAATAATGGGATTGGTGTCAATGGAAGTGATGTGACAGGGCACCTCCGGGCACGCCTCCCTTATGATTGATAAAAATATTTCGCTTGTAAACTGTTCGCTCTGATAATGGCCTATCACGGCTATCTGCACCTGCTGCTCATGACCGAAAAACTCATGATAGTGCATCTCGCCCGTCACAAAGGCATCGGCCCCCGCAGCTATGGCCTCGTCCAGCAGAAATGCTCCGGCGCCTCCGCACAAAGCCACCCTGCTGATAGGACGGCGCAGAAGCTCGTTGGCCTGCACGCATTCCACGCCAAACCGCTTCTTGAGCATCAGCACAAAGTCGTCTGCAGCGAGAGCCTCGGGCAAGGTGCCCACAACACCCTCACCGCCCATCACGCCACAGGCCTCTTTGCGCTTGCCAAAGAAAGCAAGACTGGTAAGGCCCATCTTCTCGGCTATCTTATAGTTCACGCCATTCATGGCCGCATCCATATTGGTGTGCATAGCCACAATGGCTATGCCGTGCCTGATGGCCTTGGTCACCGTACGCTCTACGTAGGTGGCATCCGTTACGTGGGCCAACTTATGAAAGATGAGAGGATGATGACTCACTATAAGGTTACACCCCAGCTTGATGGCTTCGTCCACGATAGCCTCAGTAACGTCCAGACACAATAAAGCCCCTGATACTTCCGCCTCTGTTAGTCCAACTTGCAAGCCGGCATTGTCATAGTCTTCTTGCAAGGGCAGAGGCGCGAAACGTTCAAGGGCAGCAATAACTTCCTTTATTTTCACGCTGTGCATATAAATAATGTGCAAAGATAATCTTTTTGGCCGACATCAGGAAGAAACCACCCAGTTGTTTAACTAATTATAACTAATTAGGGTGTCAAGTTTGTCATTCGTATTGTATAGCTTTTTCGGGCATCCGATGAAGAATGTGAGCTCTATTGACCCTTTGGCCACACCTCTTGATAACCGCGGTACATCGGAGCGAAGCGCTGATGTGCCCGGTTAATGAGGTATCGCCCCCCGGGCGAATCAATGGCATCACAAGGATTGTGGAATGAGTCATAAGTAGGAACGTCCGCAAGAGGCGTGCCATGAAATGCCACACCTCCACAGTTTGGTGTGGCATTCAGTTATACGATGGTGTAATTCGCTTGCTGACACAGCACGCTGCGTCCCTTCGGTATGGGTGTGCATCTTCATAATTTGGGTGTGGTCAAAATACCAGGCAACTGACATTTTCACAAGTTGCTATGCGTTACCCTTGCTACGGTTGTGCGTCTTGCATAGCAACTGACAGTTGTCTATTGTTGTGCTGCCGCCCTTGCTCCATGCCGTAACATGGTCGGCATCCATCTCGCTGAGCTTGTATATCTTTGTTTTGTTGGCACCGCTGCCCATGGCGCATAGCGGACAGTTGGAGATGTGCTCGCTGCGGGCTTTCTGCGAGTTGGAGTATTGAGCCTTCATCTTCGTCACAAACGGCCCGGAGTATATGGCGTTGCGCATTTCCTGGTCGTTCAGCCTCACGCCTCCTATGTTGATAATCTGAAACCATTCCTTTATCTCCTTCTCCGTGCCTTGGCAGATGTATATGGTGAGGGGCGTGTTGTCGAACATCGCCTTCAATTCGTCGTTGAGCGAGTTGTAATTTTGTTCCCTGCCATCGAACATGATGGGCAGCTTGTTTGTCCTGAAGCGTCCCAGCGACGTGATGCGCTGCTGACCGTCTAGCACCTCATACATGCCATCGTCGCGCTGAGTGAAGTAAATCAGTCCGAGCGGAAAGCCACGCAGCACCGACTGCGCCACAGCAACGTCTTTCTTGCCGTCGTTGTAAATATAGTTGCGCTGATATTCGGGCTGAATGATGAGCTTGCCATTCCAGCCGTAAAGTCCCTTGCCCTCTATCTCGTTATATACAAAGCCCTTGCAGATGTCGGCTATCGTTATATCGGTTCTTAGTTGTGTTTTCATAGCTATTGCTTCTTGCGGATTAAAATTCTTTTAAAAATCCCCACATTATTAATGGTTGGTGCAAATAAATCATAGATATTATCCTTACCATGATTTGCTACACCTATAATATCAAATTGTTCTGGACAATACTTATCTAAAAATGATATTGGCACACCCATTATGCCGTCATAGTCAGCGGGTATGGCATCGGTGTAGGGCACTTCAATGGCATCATAGTTGTCATAATGCTGATAACCTTTCTCACGCAGCTCCTTGTGCCTGCTGAATTTCAAGTTGTCTTCCATCGTCATCAGCTGCAAAGGCTCATGCCTCCTTCCATGCTCTATGTTGGTGAACCAACATGAATTGCCCAATCTAGTATAATTGCCTACATAACCCAAACGGGCTGCCTTCTTTCTGTCGCTGTCTTTAATTTTTGTTCCTTCGGGAACACCAAACACCATATCAGTAACAAATCCCGTTCCTCCCAGCCAAATCTTGTTTTCCTTGATAAGAGGGAAGATTTCCTTATAGGTAATGGCATTCATGTTCCCGATGACGGAGAATTGCTTTCCGCTCTCCATGATCCATGCCACGAAATCACGAAACATGGAGAAGGGCGGGTTGGTGATGATGAGGTCGGCCTCGTCGCGCAGTGCCCTCACCTCGTCACTGTTGAAGTCACCGTCGCCCGTCAGGTAGTCCCAGTGCAGGTCATCTATGTCTATTCGCCGGTCGCCGTTGATGTCCCTGTCGAGCACGTATATCTTGCCCCGAGTCTGCCACTTCTCAAGGTCGAACTTCGGGTCGTGTTGCTCGTCGGGGAAGAGCGGGTACTCAATGCCATACTTGGCTTTCTTGGCATCCGGGGCATAGCTTGTGCTGATGAGCTTCTTGATGCCAAAGAGCTGGAAGTTGAGCGCAAAGAACTTGGTGAAGTTGCTCCA
>DLDC01000024.1:16994-53550 GCA_002480935.1 Prevotella sp. UBA7782
GTCTTGTCGCGGAACACGTCGCGGTTGTAGTCAAGATAAGCCTGCATCTCTTTGTTGATGTCGGCCAGCTGTGTGTAAAACTCATCGTTCTTGGCCTTTTTCGCCGAACCCAGATTGTCATTCTTCGCCATGTTTCTCTGCTTGATGTGATGTTTTAAGTTTCCGCAAAGTTACGAAATCTATCTTGATAAACAAAGAAATCATGGCAAAACTTCCGGATGGCTAATGGCAATAAAACAACATCCCAACCGAAGGAACGCTTCACGGAGCATCCACAAACGAATCGCACCGAATGGCAACGATCTTCTTATCCCGTATACAACTTGAAAAGAGGCTGCCCCAAGGATAGCTGCCGGGCTTCAATATGATTTCAGTGAGATGGTGGCGCATGCTCACGATGCCCGGCGCATACTCTATATACATGGAGAAATCAGTCCATCCCAACTGCTGCAGAATGGCATAGGCAGTCGCTCCCCCTTCCACAATCAGCAAAGAGGGACGATGAACATCAGTCAACCGACAGGCCACATCGGCCATGATGCCTTTGAGGGCCACTGCCACAGACGAGCCTCCCTGCGGCCTCTTACCCACGTGAACTATCAAGCGGTGATGCTGCTGATAGAGTGTGGATACCTGCGCCTTCCACTCTGCTATGCTTTGTTTATCGTCTATTTTGAGCGGAACAATACATTCGGGTATACCCATTTGGCGCACAAACGGCTCGTCATGCAATAATTTGCTTTGCGTACTACCGCAGAAGATGAGCATACTGCGGAAAGGTGAAATGCTTATGGAACAGTTATGGGTAGGAAGCTGCCTTTCTACATGCCCCAAAAGAGTGCACAGCAAAGCCTCGAAGGCATCAGCACCCCCTGCCAAGAGCGTCTCCAGAGTTGCCTTATGCAACTGAAGGCAGATGTCTGCCCAACTCGAGGCATCGGCGACATATATGTTTCCTTCCTTCAGCAGCGTGTCGCCGAGGCTCAGTGATGTGGCCTTGTGATGGAGCAGGGCTACCACATCATCTGTCCAAGCAGGATATTCAGGATCGTGAGAAAAATCGGTAAGGTGCAGCGGCCGGCCCTCGACAAGGTATCGTCCGCCGCTGATAATCCTTTCACGTGAGGGATTCTGCGCAATGAGCAGCGCATTTCTGTAGTCCAGGGCGAGCATCATCTCGTGCAGCTCCAACGCTATATGCCCCCGGAGCACAGAGTCGGTTTTCTTGAACAGCAAGAAGTCGTTGCCCCGGCACTTTGAACATACAGTCCTGATGGTGCGTGCAGCCTCTGCCTCATTCTCCGACCGCGTGTTGGTAGCCACGACGATGACGTCGGCATTAGGCAATGATTCAGCCATAGAGATAGCCAGATGCGTGCGCAATCCATAGCGCAGGGCAATGCCAGCTACCTCTACGGCTCCTGTTATATCGTCGGCTACAACAAGTATTCGTCTGCTTATCATTCTGGGAATAAAAGCACTTACGCCTTCTTCTTCAGTCGGTTTACAGCCATCTTTGAGGCATATTCAATGGAGAGCAGCATAGCTTCAGGGCTGGCTACGCCTTTTCCTGCCACGTCGAAAGCGGTGCCATGGTCTACAGACACACGTATGATGGGCAGACCCAGCGTGATGTTCACGCCCTTGGCCGTAGACATCTTGCCCGTAGCCTTATCCCATTTGAAGCCCACCACCTTGAAGGGAATGTGCCCCTGGTCGTGATACATGGCCACGCAACCGTCATACTTGCCACATTTTGCCTTGGCAAAAAGCGTGTCGGGAGGTACCGGTCCTTCCACGTCATAGCCCTTGGCACGCAGTGCTTCCACAGCGGGTGTTATCTCCTTTGCCTCCTCATCGCCGAAGAGACCACCGTCGCTGGCATGGGGGTTCAACCCGGCTATGCCGATGCGTGGATGCTCTATGCCGAACTGAAGGCAGGCATCGTAGATAAGATCAGTGACATCCATGATGCGGTCTTTCTTCACCAAGTCGCATGCCTTGCGCAAGGGCACATGCGTAGAGACGTGTATGATACGCAGGTTCTCATCGGCAAGAAGCATGGCATATTTCTTGGTATGGGTGAAGGTGGCATATATCTCAGTATGCCCGTCATAGTGATGTCCCGCCAAATTGAGGGCCTCCTTGTTGAGCGGTGCCGTAACGGTGCCGTCCACCTCATCTGCCATGGCAAGGTCTATGGCCTTCCTGACCGCCAGGAAGGCAGCATTTCCGCACTGCACAGCCACTTTGCCCTGTTGGAAAGTGGACATGTCTATACAGTGAAGGTCTATGACGTCGATGACGCCACGCTCAAAACGTGCCTCGCCAACCTCCTTGATAGCCCGTATCTTCAACGGACTGTTCAACTGCTTGGCAGCGTATTCCATCACGGCCGCATCGCCGGTGACAAGCGGCCTGCATTGTTCATAAGGCTCATCCCTCTCCAGCGAACGGATGATAATCTCCGGTCCTATGCCGGCGGGGTCGCCCATGGTGATTGCTAATATTGGTTTCATCATTCGGTTGTTGCTTAATAAAGAGTCATATATATATCGTAGGCATCTTTCTCCGTCACCTCGCGCGGATTGTTGCGCAGCAGTCGCTGCACGTTCATGGCAGCCTTTGCCATGCCTGCAACAGCACTCTGAGGCACACCCAGCTCAGTGAGCTTGGCGGGAATGCCTATCTCACGCGACAGCCGCTCTATCCAGTCAACGCCACGCAAGGCTGTCTGCTCATCGCTATCGGCACGCTCCACTCCGCAAGCCACGGCCACCTCGGCATACTTGTGCACATTGGCCGTGTAGTTGAAGCGCATCACGGAGGGCAGGAGGAGAGCGTTGGAAAGGCCATGCGACAGATGGAACTCGCCACCCAAAGGATAAGAGAGGGCATGCACGGCAGCCGTGTTAACCGGTCCCAGGCATAAGCCGCCATACATACTGCCCAGCGACATGGCCTCGCGAGCCTCCACATCGTTGCCGTTCTTCACGGCACGCGCTATGTTGGCGGCTATCAGACGAATGCCCTGCAGCGCATACATATCCACGCAGGGATGGGCAAACTTATTGGTATAAGCCTCTATGCAATGGGTGAGCGCGT
Source organism: Prevotella sp. UBA7782 (assembly GCA_002480935.1). Next base: position 20,100 of record DLDC01000024.1, read on the forward strand.
CCATGCCCGTCTCGGCAGTAACCTTGGCAGGTACCGTCCATGTGAGCTGCGGGTCGATGTAGGCGGCATCAGCCATGAGATAAGGACTCACCACGCCCTTCTTCAGGTTGTCGGTCTCGTCGAGCAGAATGGCGTTAGGTGACACCTCGCTGCCTGTCCCTGATGTAGTGGGCATGCAAGCAAACCAGTATCCGCGCCGCTTCACTTTGCCCGTGCCAAAGAGCTGGGTAACATCCTCATCGGGTTGGTTGCAGAGCGTAGCCACCAACTTTGTCACGTCGAGCACGCTACCGCCGCCAATGCCCACGAAACTGTCGGCCTCGAATTGCCGTGCCTCGTTCAGCACAGTCTCAAAGTCGGCCACGGTAGGCTCAGCCTTGATGCCCTCATAGAAGTGCAGCTCCACGCCATGAGCCGCTAGGGTGTCGGTCATTTCCTTGAGCATGGGGCGTATAAAGGGCAACGTAACCACCATCAGCCGATGGTGTCCTAGAGCCAGAAAGTCTTCGGTGAAACGTTTGATGCACCCCGTGCCGAAGACAATCTTCTGGGGTTGCAGCAATGTGATGTCTCTCATTTCAGTATGTGTTTAGTTATGTTGTTTCTTTTCTTCTAAATATCCATATATGGTAAGCTCCTTGCCGGCAAGCGGTGTCTTGAAGCAGAAGCTCGTCAAGTAGCCCACCACGAGCACGATGAGGTGGCTGTATACGCCCAGCATGAGCTTGTTGTAGGGGAAGTTCCAGTCGCCGAGGTCCAATATCAGGTGAGCCTCGTCGCCGCTGCCTATCTTCGTAGTGGTGAGCGTGGCATAGGCGGTGAAGATGATGGCGCACACAATGCCGATATACACGCCCTGCTTGTTGGCCCTACGGCTGAAGAGTCCCAGCACGAAGATGCCCACGATGCCCGCCGAGAGAATGGCGTAGAGGTCGAACAGCGTGCCCAGCACGCCCTTGCCGCCCCATGCCACGTAGAGTAGCGCAATGCCCATGGCGCCCAGTCCGATGACCAATACCGATGCCTTGCCCACCAGCAGCCGCTGATGGTCGGTGGCTTTCGGGCGGAAGCGTCCATAATAGTCGTCTACGATGAGAGCCGATATGCAGTTTACGTCAGAGTCAAGGCTCGATATAGCACCTGCCAGAAGAGCGGCAATGATGAATCCCGTGATACCCACGGGCATCTCGGTGGCTATGAAGTGGGGAAACACCTCGTCGGGCTTGATGCCTACAGGCAGCCCTGCGGGGTTTATCTGATAGTAGGCAAAGAGGCACGTGCCCACAAACATGAAGAGAGCCCATGCCGGCACGCTCATCAGTATGCCCATGAGCGAGGCCTTCTTGGCGTCGCGGTCGGTGCGTGCTGCCAGATAGCGTTGCACGATGCTCTGGTCGGTGCCATATTTCTGGATGGCATAGAATATGCCATTAAACACCAGCACGAAGAAGGTGAGGTGCTTGAAGTCCCAGTCGTAAGGTCCGAAGCTTATCTTGTCATGCTCAGCGGCAATGTGCATGATGGCCGATGGTCCGCCGTCGGTGAGATAGAATATGGTGCCCACGGCGAGCAGGCCACCCAAGATGAGCAGGAAGCCCTGTATGACATCCATCCATATAATGGCCTCCATTCCACCGAAATAAGTAAGGATGATGACGGTTAAGCTGATGCCTATCACAATCCACGTAATGTCCATGCCTCCCGTGAAAGCCACCATGGCCATGGCCAGCAGATAGAGAACGGTGCCCATCTTGGTGAAGTGCCCCATCACGAAAGCCAGAGAACTGTAATATCGAGCGAAGACTCCGAAGCGGCGTTCAAAATATTCGTAAGTGCTCAGCCTGATTACCTTTCTGTAAAGAGGCACAATGAAGCCGATGATACCCACCAGCACGATGGGCACCATAAGCCCCTGCACCAGCAATATCCAGTTGCCCTCATAGGCACTGCCCGGGTAAGCCAGAAACGTAACACTGCTGATGATGGTGGCAAACATCGACATGCCCACCGCCCATGCCGGTATGTTGCCATTGGCTTTAAAATATTCTGTGGTTGATTTTTGGCGTTTTGAGAAATAGATGCCCACGCCAACAGCTAACAGCACAGACACGATGACGATAGTGGTGTCTATCACTCCCAATCCTTCGTAATGCATAGCTGAAAGAAGTTATTGGTTGTTTAATATGTTTCGTGTCTGTTGGCGTATGCGCTCCTCCGTAGCGGTGTCGAGCGTGGTGAGGGGTGGCAGCATATAAGTGTCGCAGAGCTGTGCCTCGTTCATCATCACCTTCAGCCCGGCCAACGACTGCCCCAGGGTGAGCCCCACGGTGTTTATCTTGCATATCTCGGCCGTCTCGCGCTGCAACTTCTCTGCTTTTTCCTCTTTGCCGTCACGTGCAGCCACATACAACTCTTGGTAAGCCTCGGGCAGCAAGTTGCCCATACTGGGCACGATGCCGTCGGCTCCGAGACGCAGACTGGCCGCCGAGTTGGCAGAGCATCCGCAGAAATAGGCAAAGTCGTCGCGGTGGGCAAAGAGCCTCATAGCCTCCTCCATGCGAGGCACATCGTTCTGTGAGTCTTTCAGCCCCACAATGTTGGGGTGATGGCTCAGCCGCTCTATGATGTCGAGCGGAATGCTCATGTGTGTGGTCTTCGTGATGTTGTAGAGCATCAGCGGCAGTGGCAGCTTGTCGGCAAGCGCTTTGTAGTAGTCAAACATCTGCTCGGGTGTCAGCTCATAATAGCTGGGCAATGTGGCAGCCACCACGTTGGCGCCAGCCTTGGCATAGCGCTGTGCGGCATCCAACTGTTCGCTCAGGCAACAGCCAGCCAGACCCACATAGATGGTAATGCGGCCTTGTGCAGCCTTGGCTGCAGCGGCTACCAGCTTCTCGCCTTGCTCAGTAGACACCAGGTTGCCTTCGCCTGTGGTGCCCATCAGCAGGGCCGATACGTTATGTGCTGCAAAACGACTCACGATGCGCGCCACGGCATCAGTGTCGATGTCCAAACTACTGGTAAGAGGGGTAATCATAGGTACCACGACACCTTGATATTTGTTGTTCTTTTTCATCGGTTAGTATAGTTATTGATTTGTTCAGTTATTTTCGTATAATTAGTGGCAAAAATACAAATAATAACTGAAAGCATTGCCATTGAGTCATTTTTTTTGTGCCCATATCTCATTTTTCACAACATATAATCAAAAAATGCATGTCTTTTTATCCTGTCATTTTCTGGCCATTTATAAGGTTCGTCCGATTCATTCTGTCTTTGCTTCAAAAGCTAGGATGACATTATAATGATGCCCTAGAGGTTTTCGTTTTCGCACCAATATGGCCTTCCTGGGCAATTTGCTTCCTATCATGCGACCCGTAAATTTAGAAATTTTCTAATAGGCACCACTGCCCGCTGTCATTATTCTTAACGGTATATCACCAGCTCTCGTGGCAGGGTGATGCACTTCAACCGCTTATACCATATATGACTGGAGCCCTCAACAAACCTCGTGACATGGCTGCTGATGATGTAATAGCTGGCCGAATATTCGTCCATAAGCTCATAAAAGGCAGCCTTGATGCGCGAGCATTTCTCGTTGATGGCATTATCGGTAGGATTTGTCAGCCTGTCGATGGTTTCTTCCATCTTTCCCACGTCCAGCCGGTGACTCACTTTCAGATAGGTTTGCATCAGCTCATCGCGATAATCGCTCAGGTTCTTGAACTCTATGCCATCAGGATGTTTCAGAAAGAGCAGGTACAGCGACTTGTGTATAGGACTGAGCACTACCTCCCGGCCCTCATCACCAATATAAAACTTATAGTCCTCCGTGATGATAAGTGGCTTAAGGGTTCCTCTGGCCGCCTCTATTCTCAGTTCTTCCAAAAGGGGCACGCCGATGGCCCGCAACAACAAGTCGTTGCGTCCCCTCATTTGCAGCTGTTGCACCAGCGACCTCAGCTCACCGGCCAACTCCTCGGCAGTTTGTTGCTCGTTATACATATTAGCCCTATTCTTCTTGTGCCATGTTATTGGTAATCTCTTGCAGCGACCGTGCTATTCGCTGTCTCACCCTCTCAGCAAACGATAAGGAGTGTCGCTTGCCACCGGCATCGTGGCTGTCATGTGTTGCTGGACCTTTGGCATTATTTTCCCGTTGGATGGCATCGCCTGCCGCATTCTGTTCTTGGGGCTCTTCTTCCCTCACCTCTTCGGTCGGCATTTTGCTTTGAGCCTCATCATCTCCGCGCTTCACCGTAAAGGGCACGTCATGGTTAAATGTGTCTTTATCGTCCTTATTCTTCTGTTGCTGCAGGCGCGTCTGTAAGCCTTTATAATCATTCTCTCTATATAGTTTACTGATGACCTGATCATAATATGAGTCGTTCTTATTTTCCTGCATCTCATCCTTCGGCAAGAACTCATTGTCCAGCCCCGTGGCAAGAATAACCACCTTGGCATCCTGGTCGAGCGTGTCATCGTCTGAAGTTCCCCAGATGACATTGATGTTTGGGTCGAGCTCATACATAAAGGCATCTATCTCTTGCAGCTCCTTCACAAAGAGGGGCGCCTTATTGCTGGCATAGATATTAAAAAGAATGTTCTTGGCTTTTGATATGTCGCTGCCATAGAGAAGGGGCGAGTCGAGCGCGTTGAGAATAGCTTTCTGCACGCGCTTTTCACCACTGGCCCTGCCTATAGCCATGAGAGCACCGCCACCTCCATGCATGGTAGTCTCTACGTCACGAAAGTCAAGGTTGATGTTTCCTTCTACGGTGATGAGTTCGGAGATGCTCTTTGTGGCATCACTCAGAATGCGGTCGGCTGCCTTAAAGGCATCCTTGATGGTGATGTCAGCATCAGCATATACGTCGCAAAGGCGCTCGTTGTTGATGATGAGCAACGAGTCTACGCTCTTGCGCATCTCCTCCACGCCTTTAAGAGCCTTGATGATTTTGTTTCTTTTCTCAAAGAAAAAGGGTATGGTGACGATGCCTATCGTGAGGATGCCCTTGCTCTTGGCTATTTTCGCTATGACGGGGGCAGCTCCCGTGCCTGTTCCTCCACCCATGCCGGCAGTGACAAAACACATCTTAGTGTTATCATCGAAGAGCTTGTTGATTTGGTCTTGCGTATACTCGGCCTCCTTCCTTCCCAACTCAGGATTGGCCCCTGCCCCCAAACCACTGTCACCCAATTGTATCTTGACGGGCACAGGCGACTTCTCCAGGCTCTGACTGTCGGTATTGCACACAGCAAAAGATACGTTCACTATCTTTTCACGATACATGTTATTCACAGCATTGCAGCCTCCACCGCCAACACCTATCACCTTGATGATCTCCTTTGACTGGTCTTCTACAGGGCCAAATTCCAATAAAGGTCTTCTCTCTTCCATTATTTCGCTTTTTGATTACCGACAGCAAAGTTAAGCAATTTCCTCCATATATCCGATTTTCGCAAGGCTTGCAACTGAAAAAACAACAAGAAGGACTGATGCATTTACATCTCAACACAATTTTACATGAAATGCTATTCCACCCATTACACCCAAAATGTAAGTTGTTGTTATGCAAATGGTTATCACACCTAAAGACTTAAAAAACATTCCACCCACATCCCACCATCAATAGGCCGTCTGCAACAACGTTCATACATAACCCACACGTTAACAATAGGGACGCACTTCTCAAGCGTCCACAAGCCTTAGGAGGGGCTCCGTCCCGGGAGGCCATGCACCCACAAACACGCAACGCGCATCCAATGCAGGGCGCACGCTGATCGTTCATTGATAAAGACACCCATTTCTTTCAATCTTTCATCTTGCCCATTCGGGATATGCAATAGGGGTACGACCCCTAAAGCCTATTATAATAGAATTATATACTCTCTTGCAAAACGGCCCTTTTTGCTTTTCTATATAGGCTCTTTGGGACCGCAATATAGGCTCTTTTGAAGGGCAAAATGGGCCCTTTTACTTTACGATGACATAACAGTATGACAAGAAAGCTGTTAGACTGGAGACATGGAAGGGGTATGACCGGCACGCTTCATGCCAAGGCAAAGAGCGAAACACGTCACTAAGAGAAATAGAAAAAGCGGGAAGCCACTCCTATGGAATGTGCGTCCCGCCTATAATTTCTCCCAAAAATTTCTGTTTGTCACTCTGTTATGCAGGGCAGTTGATGCGACCGATGTTGTACATCTTGAGTGCCTCTGCAAAGTAATTCACTAACTTCTTCATATTCTTTCTCATACTGTTTTCTTTTTTCTTCATAATCAAATCCTCCTTCATACAATCTTTTAAAATAAATAACTCTTGTGTTTCTATTGAGATTGAGCCTGCGATCCAGTGCCCTGAATAAGCCCGCTTGCTTATCGTTTTCTGAGTGCAAAGTTAAGGCTTTCACTCCATCCCACAACAAAAACAAGACTATTTGCCCCCAAAATCGCCTTATTTTTGACTGTAATCAAGTAATTTGACCTCTGTCAACGCACACAGTTGATTTAAATCAATCATATTACTTGATTTAAATCAAGTGCATAATAACATACCTTACAGATATAAGCACCGGGAATACTTGCACGGATGACATAAAATATATACCTTTGTGGCAAACTAACAAAACGAGGAACAAGACATGAAAGAAACGTCTAACCCCTGCTTCACGCTGCCTGCCGAATGGCAAGAGCAAAGTGGTGTGCTGCTGATATGGCCCGACGAGCTGACCGACTGGGCTCCCTATCTGGACGATATCCGGCGGATGTACGTGGCAATGGCTGATGCCATCACGCGGCACGAGCGGATAGTGATGGTGTGCAGAGACGTGACCGAGGCGCAAAAAGCTTTGGCTGACAAACTGACCGCAAAGCAAATGGATAGCGTGACATGGATAAGGGCTGAATATAACGACACGTGGGCGCGCGACGTGGCTCCTCTCACGCTACTCAGCACAACTGACGAAGAAGGAGCGAATGAGGGTTTCAGACTGGCGGACTTCTGCTTCAACGGATGGGGGGAGAAGTTTGAAAGTGCCAAAGACAACAGGCTGAACCGTGAACTGGCACAGGCCGGACTGTTCGGCGGCGAGCTCGTGGAGCAGAAAGACTTTGTGCTGGAGGGGGGCTCGATAGAGAGCGACGGCAAAGGCACGCTGTTCACCACGGCCGACTGCCTGCTGGCACCCCACCGCAACCAGCCGCTCAGCCAGGAAAGCATAGAGGCAGAGCTGAAGAAAAGACTGGGCATGAAACGCGTGATATGGCTGCAATGTGCCCCACTGCCCGGCGACGACACCGACGGACATATAGACACGCTGGTGAGGACAGCTCCCAACGACACTCTGCTGTATGTGGGATGCGGTGAGGATGAAGACAAACAGCACCACGGCTTGCTAAGGCTGGAGCGCCAACTATGCGCACTGCGCACGGCAGAGGGCAAGCCTTACAGGCTGCTCAGGCTGCCCATGCCCCATGCCATCGTGGAGAAGGGCGAGCAACTGCCCGCCACCTACGCCAACTTCTTGGTGATAAACGGGGCCGTGCTGGTGCCTGTGTATGGGCAGAAGGAGGCAGACAGCAAGGCTATAAGCATCTTGCAAGAGGCTTTTCCCGACAGGGAGATGATAGCCATAGAGGCTCTGGCGGCCATCCGTCAGCACGGTTCGGTGCACTGCCTGAGCATGCAATTCCCCCAAGGAGCATTGAGGCAGAACGCCAGGCACTGACAAATAATGTAGAACAAAAAAATGATTAAGAAAATGAGAATATTGAAGACCGGCATCATACAACAGCATAACACCTCCGACGTAAAGGACAATATGGCTCGCCTTGAGCAGAAAATAGAAGCTCTGGCGGCACAAGGGGCTAAGCTGATTGTGCTGCAAGAGCTGCACAACTCGCTTTACTTCTGCCAGACAGAGTGCGTGGATAACTTCGACTTGGCAGAGACTATTCCGGGCCCGTCCACCCGGTTCTTCGGCGAGATAGCCCGCAGGCTGGGCGTTGTAATCGTCACCTCACTCTTTGAGAGGCGCGCGCCGGGACTCTATCACAACACCGCGGTGGTGCTGGAGAGCGACGGAAGCATAGCAGGATGCTACAGAAAAATGCACATACCCGACGATCCGGCCTATTATGAGAAGTTTTATTTCACACCGGGCGATATGGGCTTCAAGCCCATCAACACATCGGTGGGCAAGCTGGGCATTATGGTGTGCTGGGACCAATGGTTCCCCGAGGCCGCCCGACTCATGGCCCTGGCCGGAGCTGACGTGCTGATATACCCCACCGCAATAGGCTATGAGAGCAGCGACACGCCCGACGAGCAGCAACGGCAGCGTGAGGCATGGACCACCGTGCAACGAGGTCATGCCGTAGCCAACGGACTGCCCGTTGTAGCAGTGAACAGAGTGGGCCTGGAAGAAGACCCGAGCAAGCAGACCCACGGCATACAGTTTTGGGGCTCCAGCTTTGTGGCCGGACCACAAGGTGAGCTGCTTTATCGTGCCGAAGCTGACAAAGAAACAGAACATATAGTGGATATCGACCTGGAGCACAGCGAGCAGGTGCGCCGCTGGTGGCCCTTCTTGCGCGACCGGAGAATTGAGGAATATGGAGATATCTTGAAAAGATATATAGATGAATAGGTGGAAACCTTTGAACCTTTGACTGTGTCCGTTTCCAATGTTAAATAATCGATGAAGGATAGAAAAAACACAGAAAAAGCTTGCAAGTCATAGGATTATTTCCTATATTAGCAGCGTGATCCAAAGGACACAGGAGCTAAGCCCCTATAGGTTAGCATCGATGAGCTCCATGAGAGCATAAATCGGTAAGACAACATGATGCAATTCATGGTTTCTGAAACAGGATTTCAGATGAAAGGTAAAGAAATTGATAGCGCGACCTAAGTCGCGCTATTTTTATGTTTGTCCTTATTGGTCATAGTGAGTATCGAGGTAGGTCACGTGGGTTACCAAATACTCATCCACGCCATGACGACCGTCGGCACCACCGATACCGCTCTTCTTAACACCGGCATGGAAGCCTTGCATGGCCTCGAAGTGCTCGCGGTTAATATAGGTCTCTCCAAACTCCAGTTCTCGGCATACGCGTGTTGCTGTGTCTAAGTCCTTCGTGAAAACGGAGGAGGCAAGGCCGTATTCCACATCGTTTGCCCATTGGATCACTTGGGTGGTATCCTCAAACGTTACGATCGGCAGTACCGGTCCGAAGGTCTCCTGATGGATGATATCCATGTCTTGTGTGCAGTTGTCCAAGAGGGTGGCAGCATAGAAATATCCCTTGTCGCCTACGCGATGACCGCCGCAGAGCACCTTTGCCCCTTGTTGGATGGCATTCTCTACCTTTGCCGTAACACTTTCCAAGGCCCGTTGCTCTACCAAGGGTCCCATGTCGACGGTAGGATCGGCACAAGGATCGCCCACTTTCACTGCCTCGAATTTCCGCAACAGGATCTTCGTGAACTCCTCCTTGATACTTTGATGGACATACACGCGCTCTGCATTGTTGCAGATCTGTCCGTTATTGCCGATACGGGAATCGATGATCCACTGTGCGGCAGCCTCTAAGTCGGCATCAGGGAATACGATGGCAGGAGCCTTCCCGCCTAATTCGAGGCTCACCTTGGTGATGTTCTTCGCAGCGGCAGCCATGATGCTCTCCCCGGCACTGACACTGCCCGTTACGCTGACGATGTCCACCTTAGGACTGCCAGCCATGTGGTTGCCCACCACACTTCCCTTACCGGTCACAATGTTGATGACGCCGGCTGGCAAGTTAACCTCATCACAGATCTCAGCGAAGGTCGTGCAGTTCTCTGGAGTCAACTGTGACGGTTTGATGACGATGGTACAACCCGCGATCAGGGATGCCCCCGCCTTGCGGGCGATGAGGAAGAACGGGAAGTTCCAGGGCAGGATACCTGCCACAACGCCTATCGGTCGCTTGGTCAGGATGATCGTTTCATTGGGACGGTCGCTGGGAATTACCTCCCCCTCGATATGTCTTGCGAAGGATGCCATATAGTCGAAGTAAGCCTGGGTAGCCTCTACCTCCGTGGTAGCCCATGCCAATGTCTTTCCTTGTTCGCGCATGATGATGTCCACGAACTCATCCTTGCGCTTGCGGATGCCAGCCGCAATCTTCTGAAGGTATACGGCACGCTCAATAGCTGGCGTGGCAGCCCATTTCTTCTGGGCAGCGCGTGCTGCATCCAAGGCCTCCTCTACATCCTCGATCGTGCCCTCAGGCTGACGGCTGATTACTTCTTCCGTAGAAGGGTTTAACACATTGATCCATTTCCCGGACCTACTTTCAACGAACTTGCCGTTGATGTACATTTTCAAGTCTTTCATGTTCGACAATAGTTTAATATATTAGTAATTATAGATTGGCTTTTGTTTACAAATATAAGAAAATAGTTTTAGACTGAAACGAAAGTACCTGAAATTTTATAATATTTAAACTTATAGATGGCTTGTGCATTGCCGGAAGAAACCGTTAAAAACGTAGCATGGATCGGAACCGTCACCGTACCCGCCTCCTTCGTTGACCTTGCTGTGGAGAGCAGGATAGTACGCACAAAAGGGCATGTTTTCAGCGAAAAAGCAAAAGGTAACCTTTCAGGTTCCCAAAGATAACCTTTCGCGTTGCGATAGATAACCTAATGGAAGCCAGGAGATGACCTTTTGCAACTTTGCTCGTCAGGACCTTATTTTAGGGCGGTCAGGAGCGGTTGAAGCCTGTCTTTTTTAAAGCGTGCCTAAAGCCTGTTTGATATCGTCGAGTATATCATCGATGTCCTCGATGCCGACTGACAGGCGGATGAGATCCGGGGCGATGCCCGCAGCTTTCAGTTGCTCGTCAGTGAGTTGCCGGTGCGTGTGGCTTGCGGGATGGAGCACGCAACTGCGGGCGTCGGCCACATGGGTGACGATGTTGATCATCTTCAGCGAATCCATGAATTGGACGGCAGTGTCGCGGTTGCCCTTCAGTCCGAAAGCGATGACGCCGCAACTGCCATGAGGCAGATATTTCAAGGCACGTTCATGGAACCTGTCATCATCCAGACCAGGATAGTGGACCCATGCCACGCGCGGGTCATCATGCAAAAACTCTGCCACAGCCTGTGCGTTCTTACAGTGCTGGGCCATGCGCAGGTGGAGCGTCTGAAGGCCTAAGTTGAGAATGAAGGAATTCATCGGAGCGGGAATGCTGCCCAAGTCGCGCATCAATTGGGCAACGAGCTTGGTGGTATATCCCATCTTGCCGAAAGCCTTCACGTATGTCAGTCCGTGATAGCTTTCATCGGGCGTGCATAGTCCAGGGTATTTGTCAGCGCTTGCCATCCAGTCGAAATTGCCGCTGTCGACCACCGCCCCGCCTACCTGGGAAGCCGTGCCATCCATATATTTCGTTGTTGAATGGGTTACGATGTCAGCGCCCCAATCAAACGGACGGCAGTTGATGGGAGTGGCAAACGTGTTGTCAACGATCAAGGGCACGCCATTGCGATGGGCGATCTGGGCGAATTTCTCGATATCGAGTACCGCGCAGCCAGGATTGGAAATCGTTTCCCCGAACAGCACTTTGGTGTTGGGTCGGAACGCAGCTTGAATCTCATCTTCTGTTGCATCAGGATTGACGAAGGTACAGTCGATCCCGAGTTTCTTCATGGTGACGCCGAAGAGGTTGAACGTACCACCATAGATTTCGTTGGATGCTATGATATGGTCGCCCGCCTCACAGATGTTGAATACAGCATAGAAGTTGGCAGCTTGTCCACTCGATGTCAGCACGCAGCCGACGCCACCCTCCAACTCAGCTATCTTCTTAGCCACTGCGTCATTCGTTGGGTTCTGCAGCCTGGTATAGAAATAGCCTTCTTTCTTTAGGTCGAAGAGTTGCGCCATTTCATTGGAATCATCGTACTTGAATGTCGTGCTTTGGATGATGGGCACCTCAATAGGCTCACCGTTCTTAGGTCTGTAACCACCCTGCACGCAAAGGGTTGCGGTCTTAAAGTTCTTTTTCATCTGGAGATATGATTGATACGGTTGCAAAGATACACATTATTATAGAATAGACTCACAGAATTTTTCCTATTTATTTTGTTTTTCCCTTGCTTTCCCGTATCTTTGCGGAATGAATGTATGAAGAAACAGAAAGAAGGCAATGATCATCGTTACGAGAAATACCCATGACTATGGTCCTTATGATGAGGCTGTCGTGGCAAGGTATGTGGAAGAAGGCAAGCTGCTGATGCATGACAAGGCAAGGGATGCAGAGACAGGCGAGGAAGGAATCATCCAGACTTTCTTGATGCGGAAAGGGCTTCGCCCCCGTGTTCAGGATAAGGGAACCTTGTCGCAGCAATTGTCGAACATCGGGAAAGAATTCCTCTTCCCGAAGGATGAGTTCTCTCATCGCAATTGGTTGGAGGACAAGCGGTTGATGGTTTTGGCCATCGTAGGTCTCTCCCTCTCCGTGATCATGCTCCTGCCGATTGGCGGTTATCTGGTCTTCTATGTGGTATCCCTTTACTTCGCCACGATCTGGGGGATCTTCTTCTATTACTTTTTCAAGACGCGGCAGGTGAACCTCAAGACGACGATCAGCGTGTTCTTCCTCACACAGCTGGCGGTCTTCTTGATCTTCTCCGGTCTGAACAGCCTGAACTTCTTCTATGTCTTCACGCAAGCCCATTTCCCTATTAGTATTATAGGATACATTCTTGGCGTGGGACTGACAGAGGAGTTCGTGAAGATGATCCCGCTCTTGTACTTAGAGCGAACTTCCAAGGAGCCGTTGTTGCCACAAACAGTGGTTTATTATGGATTGATGTGTGGCATTGCCTTCGGCGTTTTCGAGGGAGTGCAATATCAGACCCAGGTGAACATCCAGGCAGATTACACATCTGCGTTCGTGCTGAATATTGCCCGTTTGACCTCGTTGCCCTTCCTGCATGCCATGTGGGGTGGCATTTGTGGCTATTTTGTCGCCTTTGCCAATTTGTATCCGCGTTATCGTAAGTCGATGTATGTGCTTGCCTTATCGATCCCAGCTGTCCTGCATGGACTTTATGATTCCTTCGCGAACATCTCCTATCTGGTTTCCCTATTCGTCGCATTTGGCAGCGTAGTCCTGTTGATGGCATACTTGAAGAAAGGATCCACCTTCCAGCAGCGCTTGCGCCAGTGAGAATGCCGCCCCCTGTCTCATCATGGGACGGCATGGAATCTCGATAGCGAGTGACGATCACGGGCATGTGGTCGGAAGCCATTCTTTCCGGAATTACCTCTGGGATGAACTTTTCCGTGGCAAAATGGTCGTCCTTGAGTTGCAGGATGTAGTCGATGGCCTTTTGTGGAGCATTGGCAGGGATGGTCGGTACCTTGACATCCGTCAAGATCCGGAACTGATCCTGGAGCCTTTGGATAAACTCCGACTGCGGTTCTGCGTTCATGTCCCCTGCCAGGAACACCTCTTTCTTTCCCCGATAGGGCATTAAGTATTTTTCTATCAATGGCACGGATGCGATCTGGTCGGCTTCCGTTAATGACAAATGCGTGCAAGCAAAGACGAAATCTTTCATTTCAACGATGAGCAAAGCTCTTTTCTCCTCTCTGCCGGGCAAGGGGTATCTTGCTATTTTCAGCGGCTTCTCCTTACTGAGGATGCCGATGCCATACTTCCCGCCTTGATAGTTGATGGCAGGAGCAAAGGTGGCATATAGCCCGGTACGCTTGGAAAGTTGCCCGAGCACATAGGCACCATGGCACCGAGTCGTGCAACTGTCTACTTCCTGTACGGCGACGATATCCGGCCGGTAGGTGATGAACACATTTGCCGTGCGCGTGTAATTGATCGAGTCGTCCAGTCCTGCCCCATGCTTGATGTTGTAGGTCATGAGCCTCAGTCGTTGCTGTGCATGAACGGAAGGTGAGACAAAAGCTCCCACGAAACATAAAAGAATGACCAGAACGTGATTTTTTCCCATGATCATATCGTGTTTAATAAGTCTGCATCATTTTCCTTGCAAGGATAACGATATCAGTTTGAACAGGCGAGAAATGAGGATTCTTGTCCTTTTCCACCCAGTTCCTTTCCCATGTCTGCCAGTCAACGGCTTTCCCGGTTACCCGACTATTGAAGTACATCTCCCATCTCTTGAGGTAATACCGGCCGACGAGTCCGTTCCAGATGCGGGCGGAATAGTCATCGACAGGCGGTCCCCAGATGGTGACGAGCCTGCGGGCGTTCGTCTCATACTGCTTGCGTTGTGCTGGAGTCTTAGCTGCCTTGCTGGCAAAGTCGACCCAACGGTCAAGTCGCAGGGTAGGGTGATGGCTAAGTGCGGCGTCTATGCCCGTGAGTGCCGTCTCAAACTGCTTCTCCAACAAAGCAGCTTGCAAGGTATCCCGATGGACAAAGGCACTGTCGATCTGGTAGGTCAGCAGCTCAGCCTTTCCTCCTAAGTACTGTGCCGTGATTTCTGCCAGGTCATTTTGGAAGAAAGAACTGTGCGGAAGGGAGTCGGCAGCCTCAGCGAAAGCCTTCAATCCCTTGAAATAAGCATCGTTAAACATGATGGAACCCTTCTTCTGACGTCCAGGGCGGAACTGCCACCGGAAGCGCGGATGATCCGTGAAAGACCCATAAACAGATTTCAACATGCCGTCCCAGAATCTTTCTAAGGATGAGGGATAAGCCCCATAGCGGCATATCGAATAATCGCGCAGCCATTGCCGAAGGTCCAAGTGATGGCTGCTCCATCCCGCATCGGAAAGGAGCTCGTAGATCACTTCGTTGTTCTCGATCCCTTCTGGTGCAAACCCGAAGGCGACAAGTTCCCCTTTGTGAGCAGATTGGAGTGCGTTTAAATGGCCATTGGCATAGAATTCAAGGACTCCGGTCATGCCCGTCTTACCTCCCATGTTAGGGATAACGCTATAAACCCATTGCTTCCCGAAGAAGCCCTTGTAGAAATCCCAGTCGAAGGCGGAGTCCCAAATGTATTTGTTGTAGTCGGCAGCTAAGTCAAGTAGCAGCATCTTGTCGTTGGGAACTTTTGAGATCAGAGCCTCTAAGGTGGGTTGATCCCAAATATTACGTTGGTACCCGAACATCCATCCCTGCATTACCCATACCGCTTTAGGGTTGGCGGCATGGATCCCCTCATAGACTTTCTTGCCGTAATCGGCAGCCATTTCATAGCGTTCTTTGTTGCCTTTCTCGGGGAAAGGGATATCCATCTCGTTGAAACTGTCCACCAAATAATACTCTTGAGCGCCAAATTCCTTTTCCCATTCCTCGATGAACGCTTTCTCTATTTCCTTGAACAGCGGCTCCTGGGGTGAAATCATCCAATTGTTGAAATGCCCCTCTCCCCAGTGAGTGGTGATGATATGCAGGTTGGGATAGATCCTTTGGAAAGCCTTCGGGATAAATCCTGCAAACCCCGGGCAGATCGGTTTCATCCCTAATGATTTCATCCTGTTTAATATCTTATGTTCTAAGGCGATCTGTGAGGCATGCCAATCCGCATTCAATGGACCGTCGATGCCACTGATATTTCCCATTCTCATCCAAGGAAGGTGAGCAGGCCCGACGAAGTATCCATTGATTTCATCGTCAGTTAGTCCCATTTTCTTCCATACCCTGGCGATAATTGCCTCGTAAGCGTTCAAAGCCAAGGGCATGTTCATGCCATGCAAGGCCATCCAGTCGATTTCCTTTTGCCAGCGGTTCCAGTCCCAATACGGCATGCTATAGCCGAAGGTGACAACATTGAAATAATAATGGTTCTTGAAAGGAGATACCGTTTCTGTCTCCGTTGCTGCGGGCAGGCGTTCTGGCAAACGGATATTGTTCCCGCTCCATGTGTACAAACCTAAATGCTGTTTCTTGATATAGTCGTAAAAGCCATGGCAAACGGCTACGGGATCAGAACCTTTTAGGAAGAGCTTACCGTCTTTCGCCTCATATCGGAAATAAGTACCCCGGGCACGATCCGGATGGATGCTCCACTTGACATTGGCGGGCAGATGCCCGACGGTCCTTTCTATAACACCTTCTACGGCCTTTTTCGATGGGGCAAGGGCACTCATATTTTGCAGGCCCAGGAAAAGAAATCCCCCGATAAGCAGTATATTTTTCATCATATTCCTATTATTATTGAACATAGACTAATCTGTTTTTTAGCAATGAAGGATGCGACAGGTGCCTATCCTTTCTCAGAACTGGAGCGAGGTTCATTCTCCTCCATTCCCCAAAGGGATTCCTTTGAAAAATGCGAGCCGTCTCCTTGCTCTTCTGTTTTCTTAGGCCCATCACTTCCTGCCATGATTTCAGCGCCATCTATTGGATGCAGTGAGATGGCCGGGCATATGTATTCTCTGTTTCTCATTTGTTGTTTCTCATTGAATGATGTTTTACCTGTTATTGCATTCTCGATTTACTCTGTGTGCAAATTTACAAAAAAGTTTCCTTCCTTCATGTTAATTTTAGATTTTTTAGAAGTTCCTTCTTTTCGGCGACTCATAGCGAAGGACCGTCCTTTCGCTCATTTCTCACCCTTCCTTGGGGGAGAAAGACTTGTAAGGTTGGCTTGTGAATTAAAAATTGACGACATGAAAATGAGTTTTCCCGGTGTCTTTTTGGGGGATTGGAATATTTGTTTTATCTTTGTCAGGCAAAGGAATCCATAAACTGTTATAGAAAATATGAATCATCATTTATTAAAGGGAATTGCCGTTTCCGTAGTGATGGCGGCATCCTGTTTCCCCGCCCAGGCTTCCCGTCCTGTTGTCATGGAGCCCCTTCAGCATCCTACTGATGCCATTCAGGTGAGCCATCGTCCTGCTCCTGCCGAGCGTCTTTTCGTGTCGGATGCCGTAGAGAAGGAAATCAAGCGTGTGGTAAAACTGCTAAAGAATACGAAATTGGCAGCGATGTTTGTCAATTGCTTGCCCAACACCTTAGATACGACCGTCCATTTTGGTATAGACGAAGACGGTGAACCCGATACTTTTGTCTATACAGGAGACATTCATGCTATGTGGAACCGTGACTCTGGTGCTCAGGTATGGCCTTACCTGCAGTTTGCCAAGAAGGATCCCAAATTACAGCAGATGCTGAAAGGCGTTGTCAGGCAGCAGTTTAAGAATATTCTCATAGATCCGTATGCCAATGCGTTCAACAAAGAGCCATTGCCCCATGGTGATTGGATGAAAGACAATACTGACATGAAGCCCATGCTTCATGAGCGGAAATACGAGATCGATTCACTTTGTTATCCTATTCGCTTGGCTTATGGTTATTGGTTGGCAACGGGTGATGACAGTATCTTCCGCGAAGGAATGTGGACGGAAGTCGTAAAGGCGATCCTCAAGACATTCCGGGAACAGCAGCGAAAAGACGGTCATGGTCCTTACCGCTTCTTGCGAGTGACCGACCGTGCCCTGGATACCGTGCCTTGTGATGGTTATGGCAGGCCCGTGAAGGCATGTGGGTTGATAGCCTCTGTCTTCCGTCCTTCGGATGATGCAACGAACCTGCTGTTCCTCATCCCGTCTAATTTCATGGCAGTCAGTTCCCTTCGGAAGATGGCAGATGTGCTGACCAAGGTGAATGGCAATGCCACGCTTGCCGGAGCCTGTACGTCCTTGGCTGAGGAAGTGTCAGCTGCCTTGCAGAAATATGCAGTCTACGACCACCCCAAATATGGCAAGATCTATGCCTTTGAAGTAGATGGCTTTGGAAACCATATCCTGATGGATGATGCCAATGTCCCTTCTTTGCTTGCCATGGCATATTTAGGGGATGTCGACATCAACGACCCTATCTATCAAAATACCCGCCGTTTCGTCTGGAGTGAGGATAATCCGTATTTCTTCCGGGGAAAGGTAGCGGAAGGCATTGGTGGCCCCCATATCGGCTATGATATGATCTGGCCCATGTCCATCATGATGAAAGCGTTTACCAGTCAGGATGACAACGAGATCAAATGGTGCCTTACTACGCTGATGAAGACCGACGCAGGCACAGGGTTCATGCATGAGTCGTTCCATAAGGACGACCCTGCGAAGTTTACCAGGGCATGGTTTGCCTGGCAAAATACTCTTTTCGGAGAGCTGATCCTGAAACTTGTCCACGAAGGTAAGGTAGACCTTTTGAACAGCCTTCCCAATGTGTGAAAACAGGAGAGAGACTTGAACAAGGTTGATTTAGAACAATCAAAAAGAAACAAAATATATTTTTTTGCTTTAAAAAAGACGTTTAGTCGTGGACTTTTCGTAACTTTGCAAACTCAATATTATAAGTACTTATATTTATGGCTGAAACAAAACAGATTAAGACCGCTTTGATCTCGGTCTTTCATAAGGATGGCCTGGAAGAACTATTGGCCAAACTCAATGCGGAGGGCGTTCGGTTCCTGTCTACTGGCGGTACGCAGAAATTCATTGAATCATTAGGTTATGAATGCAGGACCGTGGAGAGTGTCACGACCTATCCTTCTATCTTGGGAGGTCGCGTAAAGACCTTGCATCCTAAGATCTTCGGCGGAATCCTCGCCCGTCGCGAAAATGAAGGCGACTTGGAGCAGATGAAAGCGTATGATATCCCTGCCATCGACCTCGTCATCGTAGATCTCTATCCTTTTGAACAGACTGTTGCCAGTGGCGCTTCTGATGCCGATATCATTGAGAAAATTGATATAGGCGGAATCTCTTTGATCCGTGCGGGAGCCAAGAACTTCAAGGATGTGGTGATTGTCCCGAGCAAGGCTGAGTATGCCTTGTTGCTTGACTTGTTGAATAAGAAAGGAGCTAAGACCGATATTGAAGACCGAAAGCTGTTTGCTGAGCGTGCTTTTGGTGTCAGCAGTCATTACGATACCGCCATTCACGCTTGGTTCGCACACGAATAATATGCATTACCGTTGATGACCGGGGTGGAATCCGGTCGGTCGACGAGATACAGTAATTTCTATAATTTAGATAAAATGGGATTTTTTTCTTTTATTCAGGAAATAGCAATGGACCTGGGAACAGCTAATACTATTATTATCAGTGATGATAAGATTGTGGTGGATGAGCCCTCCGTTGTAGCCCTTGACCGTCGCACGGATAAGATGATTGCCGTCGGCGAAAAGGCAAAGATGATGTATGAAAAGACACACGATAATATACGTACCATCCGTCCGTTGCGCGATGGGGTGATCGCTGATTTTACTGCCTGTGAGCAAATGATGCGTGGACTGATTAAAATGGTCCATACGGGCAGCCGTCTGTTCTCTCCTTCCTTGCGTATGGTGATCGGCGTTCCGTCAGGCTCTACCGAGGTAGAGTTACGTGCCGTACGTGACTCAGCTGAACATGCAGACGGTCGTGACGTGTATTTGATCTTTGAACCGATGGCCGCTGCGATTGGCATTGGGATCGATGTAGAAGCACCGGAAGGAAACATGATCGTGGATATCGGTGGCGGAAGTACTGAAATTGCCGTGATTTCATTGGGTGGCATTGTCTCCAATAATTCTATCCGCATTGCCGGTGATGACTTGACGGCGGACATCCAAGAGTACATGAGCCGGCAACATAATGTCAAGGTGAGCGAGCGTATGGCTGAGCGCATCAAGATCCATGTGGGCTCTGCCTTGACAGACTTAGGGGATGAGGCTCCGGAAGACTATATCGTCCATGGTCCAAACCGTATCACGGCATTGCCTATGGAAGTTCCGGTTTGCTATCAAGAGATTGCCCATTGCCTGGACAAGACAGTGGCAAAGATTGAGAATGCTGTGCTCTCAGCGTTGGAGAATACGCCGCCAGAGTTGTATGCAGATATAGTGAAGAATGGTATTTACCTGAGTGGCGGTGGTGCTCTCCTCCGTGGCTTGGATCGCCGTTTGCAGGATAAGATCAATATTCCGTTCCATATTGCCGAGGATCCATTGCACAGTGTGGCAAAGGGAGCTGGCATCGCATTGAAGAATGTAGACCGTTTCTCTTTCTTGATGAGATAAGCCAATGCGGAACCTAATTGAGTTTCTGGCAAAATACAATCACTGGTTCGTATTCGTTCTCCTCGAAGTCATTAGCTTTGTCCTGCTATTCCAATATAACAGTTATCAAGGCAGTGTATGGTTCTCGTCTGCGAATCTCATCTCAGGGAAGGTGTATGACCTGAATGCAGAGATCTTGTCATTCTTCTCTTTGACGAAGGCCAACACAGAACTGACGCAGCGGAACTTATACTTAGAGCGTCAGGTGGCACAGTTGTCTGATCAATTGGTTAAGGTCACCAAGGACAGTTCTTTGATCCATCAAGGACAGTTGCAGATGTTAGCCGACTATAAGCTAATCCCTGCAAAGGTGGTTAGCAATACCATCGACAAGAGCGACAACTTCATGACGATTGATAAGGGAGCAGCGGATGGCGTGCGCAAGGATATGGGAGTAGCTTGTGGGAATGGTGTCGTAGGGATCGTATATCTGGTTGCTTCGCATTATTCCGTTGTCATCCCCGTCCTGAGCACAAAGTCGAATATCAGTTGCCGGATTCAGGGACGTGGCTATTTTGGTTATCTTCACTGGCAGGGGGGACCTTCGGATATTGCTTATGTGGACGACGTTCCCCGTCATGCGCATTTCAGGCTCTATGATCATGTGGTCACCAGTGGCTATTCATCCGTCTTTCCTCCAGGTATCATGGTGGGAAAGATCTTGCATGTCTATAATTCAGCTGATGGATTGTCCTATCGCCTTCAAGTGAAGTTGTCCACAGACTTTGGAAACCTCCGAGATGTTTGTGTGATTGATGACGCAAAGATGGAGGAACGTTTGGAAGTGTTGAGGGCTGCCCAGGATTCAATCAAGTCAAAAACGGAATAGTATGAACTTAGATTTACTCAGGTCGATCTCGTTGTTTGCAGTGCTGCTTATCGTTCAGGCATTGGTTCTGAACCATATCCACCTGTTTGATTGCGCAACACCACTGCTGTATGTCTATCTTGCCCTACTGTTCCGTAGGAATTATCCCCGTTGGGGAATCCTTGGCTGGTGTTTCGTGATGGGGCTCTGCGTGGATGTTTTCTCGAATACCCCAGGTGTCGGTGCGGCATCTATGACCTTCTTAGGTTTGATACAGCCTTATCTGTTGGCACTCTTCATCCCACGAGACAGCCCCGATGACCTTGCCCCTTCCATGCATAGCCTGGGCGTGACGAAATTTATTTATTATACGATTATATCGGTATTCATCTATTGCATTGTCTTCTTTACCTTGGAGACCTTCAACTTCTTCAATTGGATGCAATGGTTGCTGTGTATTGGGGGCAGTACGGTGATTACCGTAGTTTTGATTCTGGTGATAGAAAATCTCAGGAAACGTTAATGAAAGATTTCAATCTTGAAAATCGTCGTTATGTAATTGGTAGTGTGGCGATTACGATCGTAGTCGTTTACATCATCCGTTTGTTTACACTGCAGTTGTGGAGCGATGATTATAAGAAGAATGCAGATAGCAATGCATTCCTCAAGAAGATTGAATATCCTTCGCGTGGTGCCATTTATGATCGTCATGGCAAATTGTTGGTTTATAACCAGCCAGCTTATGACATCATGGTGGTGATGAATGAGGAAAGCGGACGATTAGATACGACGGAGTTCTGCAATACCTTGGGCATCACAAAGGAGTTTTTTATCCAGAGGATGAATGACATTAAGGATTACAACAAGAACCCAGGTTATTCTCGCTTTACCCAGCAAATGTTCATGAGTCAGGTATCAGACAAGGACTTTTCTGTTTTCCAGGAGAAGATCTTCCGCTTCCCAGGCTTCTATGTCCAGAAGCGGAGCATTCGTGAGTACCAGTATCCTTATGCCGCTCATGTATTGGGAGATGTGGGTGAAGTGTCGGAGAGTGACATAGAAGATGATGATTATTATCAGCCAGGTGACTATATTGGCAAGTTGGGAGTAGAACGTTCCTACGAAAAGGAGCTTCGTGGAGAGAAAGGAGTTCAGATCCTGCTTCGTGATGCTCATGGTCGGATACAAGGAAGTTATCAACATGGTAAACTGGACCGGAAGCCTGTGGCGGGAAGAAACCTCACCTTGGGTATTGACCTGAAGTTGCAAGCCTTGGGCGAGCGCCTGATGAAGGGTAAGATTGGTGCCATCGTCGCCATTGACCCCGGTACAGGTGAAGTGCTTTGCATGGTTTCCTCTCCTACCTATGATCCTCGTGGGATGGTAGGGCGCATGAGGGGCAAGAACCATATTGCTCTGGAACGGAACGTGTGGAAACCCTTGCTCAATCGTGCGATCATGGGTCAGTATCCTCCAGGTTCAACATTCAAGACCACCCAAGCACTCACTTATCTTACTGAAGGCATTATCACGCCTGCCACGGAATTCCCCTGCCATCATGGTTTCTCTTATCGTGGATTGCACGTGGGCTGTCATGGGCATGCTTCCCCATTGAGCTTAGTTCCGGCTATCAGCACATCTTGCAATGGCTATTTCTGTTGGGGATTGTTCCACATGATGAGCAATCGTAGGAAATATAAGAATGTGCAAGAGGCCATGACAATCTGGAAGGACTATATGGTGAGCATGGGACTGGGGTATAAGCTCGGTATCGACTTACCTGGGGAGAAACGTGGGCTGATTCCGAATGCACAGTTCTATGATAAGGCCTATCATGGTTCATGGAATGGATTGACGATTATCAGTATTGCGATTGGGCAGGGGGAGGTGAATTTGACTCCCTTGCAGATTGCCAATCTTGGCGCAACCATTGCCAACCGCGGTTATTACTATGTACCTCACGTCGTTAGGAAAGTGCAGGGTGAGCCCCTTGACACGCTTTATACACGAAGGCATTATACCAAGGCAAGCCGTCGGGCGTATGACTATGTCGTGGCAGGAATGCGCGCTTCAGCACTGGGAGGAACTTGCAAACATCTTGGACATTATGATATTGTGATGTGTGGCAAGACAGGTACGGCACAGAACCGTGGTCAGGACCACTCCGTTTTCATGGGGTTCGCTCCCATGGACCATCCCCAGATTGCGATTGCAGTATATGTGGAGAATGGTGGTTTCGGAGCTGATTATGGCGTGCCTATTGGCGGATTGATGATGGCACAATATATCCATGGTAAGTTGTCTCCGTCGCAAGAGCGTGAGGCAGAGGAATTTGAACACAGACGTATAGCTTATGGTTCGAGGAACAGATAAACAACCAACCAGTGTGTTGGGCTCACTTGACTGGTGGACAATAGGGATCTATGTGGCCTTGCTCATCTTTGGATGGGTGAGTGTATGTGGTGCCAGTTATACTTATGGCGATACAGATATCTTTAGCTTAAGCACCCGCTCGGGCATGCAGATTATCTGGATTGGCACTTCCATTGTCCTCGGTTTTGTCCTACTGATGCTTGATGATCGTTTCTACGATACTTTTGCATATATTATCTATGCAGCTTTGTTGCTATTGCTGTTCGTGACCATTTTTAATCCTCATGAGATCAAGGGATCCAGGTCGTGGCTTGTCTTAGGACCCTTGCGCCTGCAGCCTGCCGAATTCGCCAAATTCGCTACGGCCTTGGCTGTGGCGAAGTTCATGAGCACCTATGGCTTTGATATCCATCGATGGAAGCATTTTGCGGCGGCAGCGGGGATTGTCGTCTTGCCAATGCTCTTCATTGTGGCACAGCGCGAGACAGGTTCTGCTCTTGTCTATCTATCTTTCTTCTTAATGTTCTATCGCGAAGGGATGCCTGGGAGTGTATTGTTTACAGGAGTGGCCATGGTAGTATACTTTGTTGTGGGCATAAAATATGAGCAGGTCTTTTTATGGGATACTCCTACCTCTGTGGGAAAGTTTGTCGTTTTGGCTCTTGTGCAAGTTTTTACCAGTGTGATGGTGTATGTGTATAACAAGAACACGCGTGAGATGTTGACGCTCTTGGCATATTCCGTTGGAATCACCTTGGTTTTCTTGTTGTTTTCAGAATATGTTATCCCCTTTGACATCGTGTATGTCCAGCTCTTCTTGACAGCCGCCTTGATGGGTTATCTCATTTTCCGTGGCCTGAGTACACGTATCAAGAATTATTTCTATATAGGTCTGTTCTGCTTGGGATCTGTCGTCTTCTTCTATTCTGCAGACTATGTCTTGAACGATGTGATGGAGCCCCATCAACGTGTCCGCATCAATGTCCTATTGGGACTGGATGAGGACTTGGCAGGAGCAGGGTATAACGTGCATCAGAGTGAGATCGCCATTGGTTCCGGAGGGTTGCGTGGCAAAGGATTCTTAAATGGAACGCAAACGAAATTGAAGTTCGTCCCGGAGCAGGATACCGACTTTATCTTCTGCACCGTAGGTGAGGAAGAAGGGTTTGTTGGGTCGGCAGGAGTCCTTTTGCTTTTCTTAGCATTGATCTTGCGGTTGATCAAGTTATCAGAGCGGCAACCATTTAAATTCGGAAGAGTATATGGTTATTGTGTTTTGGGCATCTTCCTCTTCCATGTGTTTATCAATGTAGGAATGGTTTTGGGGCTAACGCCAGTGATAGGTATCCCTTTGCCCTTCTTTAGTTATGGTGGTTCCTCCTTGTGGGGATTTACCCTTTTGTTGTTTATCTTCCTGCGTATTGATGCTGGCAGGAACTTAGTGAGGACTTAATGTTTCCGTTCCAGTTGAATGCCAATGTCTGATATTCCAGGTAGGATCTCTCTCTTCATGTCGTGGCGGACCGTGATATGAATGCTGTCACCTTGTGATAGCTGCAAGTCTCCTACGTGGAAGTCGTATTGATAATAGCTGATACCTTGTCCTTCGTGAATGCCCTGCTTGTCGATCAGCTTACAGTTTAATGTATCTGTCTTTTTTTCCCGGTCAGGGAAATAGGTCTGCTCTACAATTAATGTCAGTCCCATGAAAGGATAGGCACCGTTGATGCGCAAGCCTAAGTCCATTCCATATACTCCAGTTTTCGATATTCCGGGGACATTAAATGTGAGAGTATCATTCTTCTCCCATCCTGCAATAGGAGTATGGTCATAAGTGTCATACTCCAAGTTATTGCAAGATACGAAGAAGGTGCCGATCAGAATCCCTATGGCGATCAATGACAATTTCCTCATCTTATGCCTCTGTCGATTTCTGTGGTGTTGTTTTCTGTGGTGCAGGCTTTGATTCTGTAGCCTTACCATTTCTGTTGTTATCGCGAGGTGTGTTGTTGTTGCGCCGGCGATTGTTATTCTTGGATGCCCCAGGGCGTTGTCCTGTTGGAGCATTCCGATTAGGTTGTCCCCCTCGCTTTTGCCTATTGACTTGCCCTTCTTGTCTTGCAGCCTGTGTCGGGTTAGACTCTTTTGCCCCTTCTTGTGCATGGGAAACGGGAGACGTATTGGCATTGTCCTGCGTCTTAGGAGCTTTCGGCTGCTTTTTCTTTTTCTTTTTCTTCGATTTATCAAACCGACTGATATCAGCGTTTGCGAGCAAGTCGACCGGTTTCTTCGGCTCTTTTTCCTTCCCGTCTTCCAAGAGTGAAAGAGGCTTTTCCCCCCGCTTATTCATTTCGATAATCTCATGGGCGCGCTTTGCCGTGATTTCTTCAAGGTTCACAGCCAAGTTCTTGTCTGTGGAATAGGTACAGATTCCTGCCAAGATATCGGTCTTGAAAAGATAATAGTCACTATCCTGTGTTTGTAAGATAACCTCCTTGCTCGGCAGTTTCTTGTTGGCCTCGACATAATCGTCGACCTCATAGTTCAGGCAGCATTTCAATTTGGCACACATTCCAGCAAGTTTCTGAGGGTTCAGGGATATATCCTGAAAGCGTGCAGCATTAGTGCTCACGCTGACGAAGTTTTTCATCCACGTGGCACAGCAAAGTTCCCGTCCACAAGGTCCTGTTCCACCAATCCTCCCTGCTTCTTGCCTTGCACCGATTTGCTTCATTTCTATTCGGACATGGAAGGTATCTGCGAGGACCTTAATGAGCTGTCGGAAGTCGACGCGCTCATCTGCGATATAATAAAAGATAGCCTTATTGCCGTCTCCCTGGTATTCCACGTCTCCAATTTTCATTTGGAGGTTCAAGTCTTTGGCGATCTGCCGGCTTTGGATCATGGTGCCATGCTCCCTGCTTTTTGCCTCGTGATATTTATCCATGTCCACTTGCTTGGCGATGCGGTATATACGCTTGATGTCATCTGCCGACTTTAGATTAGCTTTCTTGATCTGCAATTTGACCAGTCGTCCTGTAAGCGTGACCACTCCGATGTCATGTCCAGGGTTAGCTTCTACCGCCACGATATCACCTTTGTGCAAATCGAGATTGTTGACATTATGGTAATATCCTTTTCTGGTATTCTTGAACTGTACCTCAACAAGATCTGTTGACTGCGTATTCCCTGGTACGTCAGCAAGCCAATCGTATGTATTCAACTGCTTGTTCTGTCGCCCACAGGCTGCACGGCAGAGACCGCGGTCACAGCCGTTGCATATTTTGAATTTCATATTTTTGTAATCCATATCTGTAACTTTATCATATATTGTAGGATCCCTGTCCTAAGGGCAGGTTTCTCTTGGTTATTTCCTCATGATGTAAATAATCATTTTCAATGCTAAGTCAAAAAAGACAATCTTTCCATTCGCATTTTGCCCGATATCCCTTTGAGCCTTTTCCAATAGTTCGGTAATCTCAATCACGTTGGCTTCGTTGACGAACCGAGCGAAGTTCTTTGAAAAGTTCTCTTCTTCTTGCGTCATATAGATGAGACTGGGCTGATGGAAATTGAACATGAAGTTCTCGCGGATCATCCGTGAGAAATAGTTAAGCATGCGCTTCTGCTTTTCCCTTCCATATCCTGCAGAGATTTCCGACCATTTCTTCAGTTCCCTGATATCACGCTTATAGGCGAGTCGCATGAGCATCATGAACATGTCGAGGAATCCCCTGTTCTCGTTAGATGCATCCAATTGGTTGAGGGCCTGCATCCAATTGCCATTTGCCAGTCGGGCTATCCGTCGTGCATTTTCCTCGTCAATGCCCCTTTTTTGTACTAAAGCCCGTTGTATGGAATATTCGCTAATTCTCTTGAAGTCAATGCGCTGTGCCCTGCTCAGGATGGTTTCTAATAATTTCTCCGGTTCCTCGCATACTAAAATGAAAAGCGTCTGCATAGGAGGCTCTTCGAGTAATTTTAAAAGCTTATTGGCACATTCCTGGTTCATCCGTTCTGGAAGCCAGATGATGCAGATCTTATATCCACCTTGGCTGGACTTCAAGCTCAATTTGCGGATGATGCTATCACTCTCGCCCGCGCCAATGATGGCTTGTTGGGATGTCGCATTCATTTCGTTCAGCCATTGATCCATGGTAAAATAAGGTCCATGGGAAAGTAGGTGGTTCCATTCCTTAGCGAAATCGTCACTGATCATCTTGTGTTCCGCCGATGTGCCTGCAGGGCGAATCACGGGATAGATGAAGTGCAGGTCGGGATGTTCCCATTTCCTGAGCATGGCTGTTGCTTTTGGGTCACCATTTTCCCGATCGCCTAACAAATAGGAGGCGAAAGCAAGAGCCAATGCCATCTTGCCACAGCCCATGGGACCGCAGAACAGCATCGTATTGGGTATCCTGTCCTCTTCCTTCATTTGTAGCAGTCGCTGCTTGACGTCTTCTTGTCCTATCACTTCATCGAATCTCATCTTATAAAAGCCGTTTAGCCACCTCTGCGACAGAACTTACCGCAGACATGGTATAGAAATGGATGTTTCTTACGCCCGCCTCATACAGTTCCTTGCATTGTTGCGTGGCCCATTCAATTCCCAGTGCCTTGGCATCCTCGTCGGTCTTACATTTCAGAACCTCTACGGCTAAGTCTTGGGGAAGATCGCAATGGAAAGTACGAGGAACGACGGTCAATTGGGACAGTTTCGCCAAAGGCTTAATGCCTGGGATGATGGGGATGGTGATGCCCATGTCCCTTGCCCTTTTCACAAAGCTAAAATATTTCTGGTTGTCGTAAAACAGTTGGGTGACAGCATACGTGGCTCCCATATTCTGTTTCCGCTTTAGGAATTCCAGGTCCATTTCCATGTTCGGAGCTTCTTCATGTTTCTCCGGATAAGCCGCTACCCCAAAGGAAAAGGGTTCCCCTGGATGTCGGATAGGAGTCCCATCTATAAAGAATCCCTTGTTAAAGAGATTGACTTGCTTGATCAGGTCTGTGGTATGGATGTGCCCACCTGGGGTTGGTGTGAACACCCTGTCATCTTTCGCCTTGTCTCCACGCAGCAAGAGTACGTTTGAGATTTCCAAGAATTGTAAGTCGATCAACTCATATTCAATGTCTTCCTTCGTCACGCCACTACAGATGATGTGCGGGATGACAGGAATATGGAATTTATTTTGGATAGCGGCGGCGATGGCAATCGTCCCCGGTCGACGCCGTATGCGTTGCCTTACGAAGTGACCGTCTTCCAGTTCATGATAGACATATTCGCTATGATGGGTAGTGATATTGATGTAATGGGGATTAAATTCCTTCAACTGTTCAATCGTCGAGAAGAGGTTTCCTGTCCCGTTTCCTTTTAAAGGAGGAAGGACCTCAAAGGAGAAACCCCTTTTCTGTGTATCTTGTTTGATGATATCGACAACTTTCATCCTTAATTCCTATGGTGTACATTTGGATGCAAAGTTACGAAAAAAAAGTGTCATACCCTCATGAAGGGGAATTTATTTGCGCTCTTTTCTTCTCTGTCATCCTTACGATAACGATACTGCTCTCATAAAGCAACCAGATGGGAAGGGAAACAATGGCAAGGGTGAAAGCATCGGAAGTGGGGGTGATGGCGGCGGCAATGATGAGAACGGCGACAAAAGCATGCCGACGGTATTGCTGCATCCACGATGCCTTTAGGAGACCGAACAGAGCCAGTAACCAACTGATAATGGGAATCTCAAAGACAATCCCAAAGACCAGGCTCATAAATAGAAGGGTGTCCATATAAGATGCTAAGGTGAGCATGTTTGCTACGTCACTGCTTACTTGATAGGTTCCCAAGAACCTTACTGTCAAAGGAAATATCAGGAAATAGTTGATCAGTACTCCGACGAGAAACATGATATAGGCAGAACATACGATGCGTGTGGCATAGTGCTTTTCATTTTGGTAAAGGGCAGGGGCAATAAACTTATACAAGACGTATAAGATATAAGGGGATGCCACTAAGATGCCAAAGCATAGGGCCGTCTTCATGTGAATCATGAACTGTTCGGTCAGCCCAATGTTCATTAAATGGACATCGAAGGGCTTGACTCCTAATAGGCGATAGGTGATGAATTGGCTGTTCTTGGGGGCGAGGACAATCTTGAAGAGGGTCTCCTTGAAGAAAAAGGCCAACAAACCACACGCGACGGTGACCACTAAGATTTTGATGATGCTGTCGCGCAAGATGTCAAGGTGGTCCCAAAAGGATAATTCTGGGTCCTGTGGATCTTCTCCCATCTGCTAAAATTTCTTGGTGTCTTCTTTGTGGGGTTCTTTGGGATCGGAGTTTAGGTCATTGTCAATGCCGTTCATCCCATCCTTGAAACTTTTTACGCCCTTGCCTAAACCTTTCATCAGCTCAGGGATCTTTTTGCCTCCGAACAGTAAAAGGATAACCAATGCAACGATGATGATTTCTTGTGTTCCTAACATATTTGCTTGTTTTTATGGTTCGCTTTGTGCAAAGATACATCAAACCGAGAAGAATACAAAATAAATGTCGAAGTTTTTGGGTAGGAAGCGACGTATCACGAAGATCATGTTCTGTATATCGTTAAAAAAGGATTAATTGCAGGCTTCATAAGTCTTGCTCGAAAATTATTTGTACCTTTGTATCATCAATCGGAGTTCTTATAAGATGTGTGAAGGTATGAAAGGATTATGGAAAGCTTTGCTTGTCGTCTGCATCCTCTTCCCTTTAAAAGGAAGATGTGCACAGAATCTGGATGACTTATACCGGGAGTTGCACCAGTCTATGCGAAATTTCCCACAGTTAGTGGAGAAAAAAGAATCGAAATTGGCTGCCCTGCGTTTCCGGTATCAGCATAGTCCTACCCGTATGGACCGTGTCCATACTGCCTTTGCGCTCTATGCGGCTTATGACTATTATCAGAACGATTCTGCCATGTATTATTTAGAGCAATGCGTGACCTATTCTGAGGAACTGAAACGGTGGGATTGGATGAATGCCTGCCTCATTGAACTTGCTTATCGCGCAGCCTCGAACGGCTATACGCCAGAGGCGAGTCACGCGCTCAGTCGGATAGCAAAGGACCAATTGAGGACAAAGAAAGAATGGTATTCCTATTACCGTTCTTATTATAATTTATACTCTCTGCTCAGCGTCCATTCAAATCTTCCTGAATATCGGCGTGCCTATCGTGAAAAGACCCGCCAATATTGTGATTCCATGCAGATCTATGGAGATGACAATATCCTTTCGTTTTTAGACACGAAGATGCAATGGGCAATGTCAGACAAGAATTTCAAGGAAGCCAAGAGACTTGTGGAGATCTGGATCAAGAAGGTAGGAGAGGGGACACACGACTATGCAATGGCTGCCTATAACTATGGCGTGCTATGTGATTCCTTGCATGATTTCAAGGGAGCACAGTATTGGACGTTGAAATCGGCCCTGACCGACCTGAATGGGGTGGCAATGAATCAGGGAGCCCTTTTCCATTTGGCACAGATGTTCCAAGAGAAAGGAAACCTGAAGCGTGCTTATCGTTATGCTCATTTTACTTGGGAGTGCAACAAGAAGTTTAATGCCCCACAACGAAACCTGGACATGTACCAGTGGTTAACGGACATGGATGAAACGAATCGGCAAGAGATTCAACATTCTAATCATGTCTTGACCGTATTGGTCATCGCCATTAGCTTGATGGTCCTCTTCCTTTCGATCACCTTGTTTTACCTGGAAAGAGGGAAGAAAAGCCTTGCCAATGCACATTTAGACTTACAAGACGTGAATGGGAGGTTAAAAGAATTGAACCTGCACTTGAACGAACAGAACCGGATTAAGGAAGAATATATCGGGAAGTTCTTGGGCATCTGTCGGCTCTATGTGGATAAGATTGATCAATACCGCAAGAATGTATCCAGGAAAATCAAGGAAGGGGACAGTGAGGAGCTCCTACAGATGATGAAATCACCCGACCTGCTGAAGAAAGACCTTGAAGAACTCTATGCCTATTTCGACTCCATTTTCTTGCACTTATTCCCCGACTTTGTTGAGGAGTTTAACGCCTTGTTGCAGCCAGAAGCGAGAATCAAGGTGAAGAATACTACTTCACTGCCTACGGAAATCCGTATTTTTGCCTTGATTAGGTTGGGCGTGGAAGACAGTTCTCAGATTTGCAAGTTCTTGCATTATTCTTCTTCTACGATCTATAATTATCGGTCTAAAGTGAAGAGCAATGCTTTAGGGGATAAAGAAGATTTTGAGAGGAAAGTGAAGGAAATTGGTAGGTAAAAGCTCTATTTTAGCGAATAGATATCTTTTCATTTCCTCTATGTGATCTACTTTTTTAAGATTTGTTTAAAAAAGTAAGTTGCTGATATATTGTATTTTAAAATTTTGTATTTCTTTATCTTATCTACTTTTTAGCTATATCGGTTTTGTTGTGATCTTTTTTTATAGTACCTTTGCATCACGAACCTATCAGTAAATCAACTACACCTAATCTAACATGCAAGATAAAGTAGTTTGCTGATGGCAAATGAAAATACTTGGTGTGTCGATAATTGTTAATAAAATAGCGAAAAGGGTGACTGTTCGTGAGAATAGTCACCCTTATTTTTTGTCTCGATCATTTCTTTGTTTTCTGTCTGATCACTTCTCTGTTTTCAGAGAAACATGACCATCGATCGGGAAGGATTTCCCGCTCCATGCTTTCTGAGATGTCCATGGTTCTGCAGGGGCTGTCCAGAAAGGCGCGTCAGCAGGCAATCCTAAGGGCATGAAGACGAGGGATGTCATATACAGGCTTCCGTTGTCTGTATAGGAGTTGGCAAGGTTGGGCTGATGCCCCACGAAGCCTAAGCGCAGGAATCCTTTCTCATCGAAGTTGCCGTCCACCTTGAACATGTTCTTCATGACAGCTGTGATGGCACTGCGAACCTGTCCATTGCTGATATTCTTCGGCATTCCGAACCTCCAGGCTGCCATGGCAAGCGTTTGGAAGGCTCCCATGCGATAGACCAATGACCGTCCATAGCCAGGATAGGTTCCCTCTGGCGAGACCAGTCTTTCCATGACCGTGTTATAGCGTTGCATTCTTTGGATGGCTAACTTTGAGCTGACGGGCGTCCAGAATTTATGCTTTTCGCATTGTTCCAATACTTCTATGTACATGGGATGGATGACATAGGCGTTGTAATAATCAAATGCCATTTCTGGTCCGTCGGAATAATAGCCATCTCCTAAGTACCATTCATTGATTTTGCAGCATGCAACCCTGAGCACGTACATGTCTGCCTCTTCGCCGATGGAAAGGAAGAATGCCTCGATGATGGCTCGGAAAAGAAGCCAGTTGTTGTAGGCAGGACGGATGACACGTAATCCTTTGAAGCATTGGATATATCGCTGTTGCGTCGTCTTGTCCAGTTGATACCAGGTAGACTCTGGCGCACGTAGGAAGCTCTCTGCCAAGTAGGCAGCGTCAACTAAGATCTGGAGCTCTCCTTTCCATAAAAGATAATCAGGACTCTGTGGGTCAACAGCATTCTTGTAAGAAGCAAGGGCCCAGTCATGCAGCTGCTTGCGTTGCTTCCCTTCTGGCGTTCCGTCATCTGGCAGGGCCAACCAAGGCGTGATGCCCGCCATGAGCCTGCCGAATGCCTCTAAGTAGGATACCTTGACATTCCTACCATCCCAATTGGGGCTGAGCTCGAGGGGCATGTTCTTTTGCAATTCCCCTTTACTCATGTTTTCCAAGATCGGTTGCGCGATTTTGTAACACAACCCTGCCCAATACTGCCGGTCGGTCTGTGGGATGTTCTTCACTTTCTTGGCAGAAGCACTTCCTGCCAAGATAAATGCCATGATGGCAATCATCAAATACTTAACTTTCATGATCCTTATTGTTTAGATAGATAATGATTCTCAATAGAGAGCTGTTTTCTCTTTGTACTGATTTGAAGGCAGTGGACTTGTTGATAGGATCAGCGGACCTTTTTCCATTGCTGGTTGCAAATATAGTGATTTTCTTGATACAGACCACAAGAATCTCGGAAAATCTATCCGAGATTCTTGTGCGACATCAGCTTTTGTGGGCGGATCCCGGAGTTATCCGAGCTCCTTTGTCCTTTCTTGATTTTATTTTATGGTTGGATTG
>DLDC01000071.1 GCA_002480935.1 Prevotella sp. UBA7782
ATGAGGCAAACGCAAAAGAGTATGCTGAAAAGCATGAAAAGCACACTCACTTGTTGCTTGTTATGTGTCATCTTTCTTGTTTTGTTAAAGGGGGTGTTCAAGTACCCCTGTGATTTTTGCGGGTGCAAAGTTAGGCATTTTTTCTCAGAAACAAGCATTTGGCTCACATTATTTGTGGGTTGCAGCTCCTCTGTCCCACCCGCTCCGGCATCTGCAAGCAGCGTGGTGGCCAGCGAAGAGCATGTCGATAGCCCACTCTACAAATGTATTCAATCCACCACGAAAGCCATTATGAGCCAACCATTTAGCCGCCTACCAACCGCAAGCTAAGCATCGCCGCTCTGCAAAATAGGCACTCTTGCAGTTCAAAATAGGCACTTTTGGCCTTCAAAATAGGCATTCTTGCCGTGCAAAAAGGCCTATTTGAGAAAACGGCGCAACTATGAGCACTTTCAAGGTAGATTCTTCGACGAAACAGAGAAGACTATATTAATTATTTAAAACAACTTAAATGTATGGCTTTTATACTATAAAAGGGGCTGTTCGTTGGCTTTTTGATTTCTTGACTAAACTTCTTACCGTTTTATTCATCATAAAAACATGAAAGCAAAGAAAATGACTGACAAAGCAAGACGATACGTCTTAACATGTGTGCTGGCTCTCTTCGCCTCACTGGCATGGGGCCAAGGCAGCGTGAGTGGCACAGTGTATGACAAAGACAGTGGCGAAGGCGTGATGCAAGCCGCCGTAAAACTGCTGCGCAAGGACAGCTCGCTGGTGGCCGGAACGCTGACCGACAGCAACGGAAAGTTCAGTATGAACGTGGCAAAAGACGGCAACTACATCATCAAGATAAGCAGCGTGGGCTACAGCACCTACACGCACAGCGTGCGGCTGATGGGCAACAAGGCCACGCAACTGGGCAGAATAGCCATGAGCGCCGACGCCATCATGCTGCAAGGGGCCACCGTAGAGGGCTACGCCAGCAAGGTGACGGTGAAAGAAGACACCTTTCAGTATAACGCTTCTGCCTATCGTGTGCCGGAGGGCTCGGCTGTTGAGGAGCTGGTGAAGCGCCTGCCAGGAGCGCAGGTGAGCGACGACGGCACCATAACCATCAACGGTAAGACGGTGAAGAAGATTCTGGTAGACGGCAAAGAATTTATGACAGGCGACACCAAGACTGCCATGAAGAACCTGCCCACATCTATTATAGAAAAGGTGAAAACCTACGACCAGCAGAGCGACTTGGCACGCGTGACGGGCATTGACGACGGAGATGAGCAGACGGTGCTGGACTTCGGCATCAAGAAAGGCATGAATAAGGGCGTGCTGACCAACATAGACCTGGGCGTGGGAAGCCAAAGCAGATATGCCGAGAGGGGCATGGGAGGCTACTTCAGCGGCAAAACAAAGGTTATGGTGCTAGGCAATGCCAACAACGTAAACGACAGAGGGTTCGGCCGAGGAGGCGGTGGGCGCAACGGACTGAGCGCTACCAAGATGCTGGGAGTGAACTTTAACTACGACAACGGAAAGACTTTGCAGATGGACGGAAGCCTGAGATGGAACCATAACGATGACGATACGCGCACAAAAACGTCTACCGAAAGCTTCGTGGCGGCCAAAGGAGCCTTCTCTAACGGCCTTACGCAAAAGTATGCACGCGGCAACTCGTGGGACTTCAGGTACAGACTGGAGTGGAATCCCGACTCTATGACCAACATCATGTTCCGTCCCAACGTGCAATATTCTACGTCTGACGGCAGCACACGCAGCCAGTCGGCCACCTATAACGAGGATCCTTACGACTATACCAGCGACCCGCTGGAAGACGCGGCCATAGAAGCCATGCGCCAACAGGGCCTTATGGTGAACAGACGAGTCACTAACAGCATAAGCTATAGCGAGACCAAGAGCCTGGGAACCATGCTGCAACTGAACAGAAAGCTGAGCAGCAACGGCCGCAACGTGACTTTGAGGGGCGACATCAAGCGCAGCAAAAAAGATGCCACGAGCCTCTCTACACAGAACGTGCATCTATTTCAGGTGCTCAACGCCCTGGGTGAGGACTCCACCTACCAGACCAACCGATACAGTCTGACCCCTACCACATCATGGAGCTATGACGTGCAGGCCACTTACAGCGAACCCTTGTGGACCAAGGCCTATCTGCAGCTGAGCTATAAGTATGCCTACTCGCTGAGCAAAAGCGATAAGAGTACCTACGACTTCAGTAATCTGGGCGAGAATTTCTTTGGCGGTCTGACCCCCGAATACCGCTCGTGGGACAGCTATCTGGCCTTGCTGAACAACCCGCTTGACAGTTACTTAGACACCAACTTGAGCCGATATGCTGAGTATCGCACCTATACGCATGAGCTAAGACTCATGATGCGCATAACAAAAGACAAAATGCGGCTTAACTTCGGCGTAATGATGCAACCACAACGCACCAAGTTTACACAAGACTATCTGGGCATT
The DNA here is from genome assembly GCA_002480935.1 of Prevotella sp. UBA7782. Next base: position 2,485 of record DLDC01000071.1, read on the forward strand.
CACACCGACACTGTACGCACGGTGCTGAACTGGGCGCCCACTCTCGACTTCAGATACCGCTTTAACAAGCAGAGCAACTTGCGCATCAACTATAACGGAACAACCTCGCAGCCCAGCATGACCGACCTGCTTGACATCACAGACGACAGCAACCCGCTGAACATTGTCAAGGGTAACCCCGGACTGAAGCCGGCTTTCACCCATCAGTTCAGACTCTTCTACAACGGCTATAGGGCTTCGCACCAACAGTCGGTTATGACTTTCCTCAACTATACCAACACCCTCAACAGCATCAGCAACATGGTGACGTATGACGAAACAACAGGCGGAAAGACCACAAGACCGGAGAATATCAACGGCAACTGGAGCATGATGGGCGCCCTGATGCTTAACACGTCTATCGACTCGGCAGGTGTATGGAACGTAAACACCTTTACCAATGCAAGATATAACCACTATGTGGCCTACCTGAGCCAAGGCAATCAGAGCTCGCTGAAAAATATCACACGGTCTACAACCATCTCTGAGCGACTCTCCATGAGCTATCGCAACGCATGGATGGAGGTGGGCCCGGAGGGCAGCTTCACCTACACGCACTCAAAGAACATGCTTCAGCCATCAAGCAACTTAGACACATGGAACTTTGCCTACGGCATAGACCTCGACTTTACACTGCCTTGGGGCATGAGTCTCTCTACAGATATCAAGCAGAACAGCCGAAGAGGATACAGCGACGCATCGCTCAACACCAACGAACTGATATGGAACGCGCAGCTGTCGCAGAGCTTCCTGAAGGGCAAGCCCCTCACCGTGTCGCTGCAACTATATGACATTCTGCACCAGCAGAGCAACCTTACCAGAGCCATTAACGCTGCACAGCGCACCGATACTGAATATAACAGCATCAACAGCTACGGCATGTTGAAGGTTAACTACAGGCTGAACTTCTTCGGAGGAAAGAGTGGCCGCGGACCGGAAGGGCCCGGATTTGGCGGCCCGGGCAGAGGGGACGGCAGACCAGGAGGCAACAGAGGAGGTATGCGACCACCTATGGGAGGCAGGCCACAAGGTGGATTTGGCGGAGGATTTCGCTAACCACAGCCTACACCCAATATATAAAAAGGTGTAAACACAACGAAAAAAGGCAGGCCACACGAAGCCTTGCCGCACATGGAGCGTCAGCAAACAACCTGCGAGACGCTCCTTTTGCGTGCTTAGGACAGGCCCGGCAAGCCTGACAGACGCGCAATACAAACATCTTTTGCACAGTCACCTATTATTAAAAAGGATAAAAACACGGCAGGTATCAATTCTTTTTAGTATCTTTGCAGAACATAAGCAACACTGCGGCATAACGCCCTCAACAAACAGAACAGGCCTTGCCGGGTGTTTTGCGTCATCTTTGCATCATATAACAACACATCAATAGATTTTCACAACGATGAATATATTAGAACTGAGCGAGCAGGAAATAGGTCGCAGACAAAGCCTGCAAGAGCTTCGCAACATGGGCATTAACCCGTATCCGGCAGAAGAATTCCCCGTCAACGCATGGAGCGATGACATAAAGGCTAACTTCAAAGAAGACGAGAAGCGTGAAGTTACCATAGCAGGAAGAATGATGAGCCGCCGCGTTATGGGCAAGGCATCATTCGCGGAGCTGCAAGACAGCAAAGGCAGAATACAGCTTTACATCAGTCGGGACAATCTTTGCCCGGGCGAAGATAAGGACCTATACAACAAAGTATTCAAGAAACTGCTCGACATAGGCGACATCATCGGCGTGAAAGGTTATGTGTTCCGCACACAGATGGGCGAGATTTCAGTGCACGTGGAAAGCATCAAGCTGCTCTCTAAGAGCCTCAAGCCGCTGCCTATAGTGAAATATAAGGATGGCGTGGCATACGATAAGTT
>DLDC01000226.1 GCA_002480935.1 Prevotella sp. UBA7782
GTGGATATTCGTTGCTTGTCCTCAATAGGAATTAATATTAATCGGGATTATTTTAATATTACGATAATATTTAGTATCTTTGCATATAATAAAGTTTGAGGCTACCCGACTGGTGGAATACTGCGGATAGGACACGAGAAGAGGGAGCTAAAACAGATAGTTAATAATCTAATAGTCAATCAGTTTACCATGCGAACAAAAATTCCGAGGGAGTCACTTCCCACCATGATGCGCTGCCGCAAATGCGGCAAGCTGTTGCCCGCCGAACAGTTCGAGCTTTACTCGAGCGGCACCCGGAGGCATGTATGCAACAAGTGCAAATATCTGCATTACACCCTTCCTGCCCACTACCGTTGGTGTATGCGAGGGTAAAAATGGGTGAAAGTGTCACAAAAGACTTGCGCAAGTTACGTTGCCTCGTGCTACCTTCGGCACGGGGCTTTTTCATGTCTCCCAACAAGGGGTATTTAGTCTTCCGAAAAGGGGCTTTTCAGCTCCTAAAACCATGCTTTTGAGCACGCGAAAACATCACTTTTTGAGCTCTGGGAACGAGCGTGCAACCAATGGGCCAAAGCAGCAGATGAGAGACTGGACGGAGGGTGAGTGTACTTTCTGTGTACTTTTGTAAATCGTAATATAATGCGTTGAAACCGCACAAAAAACGCCAAAAACGTTATTTCAGCAACTACGGGTACACGAAAAGTACACTTCACGATTTTCTTCTGCATCCCGCCCCAGAGCCTCCGATGAGCAGTCAGGAGATGGAACCCCTGAGAGCAATAAGGAGATGGAAAATCACGAGCGCATGAACAGTAGTGGACGGAAGGTCGTAAACATATTAAAGTAAAGCTTTAACCAAAACGATTTTCCGACATTTTATTGATAATGATAATGACTATGATTATGATCATGATTATGATAACTCCCCCTATATCCCCTAAAGGGGATTATTCCCCCCTCTTTCACTTTTTTCGTTCAAAATCGTTTCGACAGGTATCGGTTCAAGTTTTACTTTAATCCTTTTAGCAATATCCATCTTCTTGGCTATCAACAACTTCTGTCTAAACATCGGATGGTCGTTTTTCGCGTCACAATGCACGAGCGCCGCTAAAACGAGACAGAGCGAGATAGAGTGTCTTAATGTTTTCTTCAACCATTCAAGCGGGTTGGATTAATATTTTTCGTCATTTGTTTGCAATCTTCAGAAAAAATCTCTATCTTTGCAGCATCCAAACATTTAACTCTGACCAAAATGAAACTGAGATCCATTAAAAAAGCACTGATAATCAGCATATTGCTTCTTCTCGCACAAGGAGCGACAGCCATACCTGCCCTTCGCCGTTGGGTGACCGTGAAGCAAAGCGACGGCACCTTCCTGCAAGTGTCGATGGCAGGCGACGAATGGATGCACTACACCGCCACCCGCGACGGAATAGCCGTGGTGAGAAACTCAGCGGGCACCTACTGCTACGCTGCCCTGAGAGGCCGGGACGTTGTTTCGTCGGGCATAATAGCCCACGAGGCCGGGCAGCGCAGCCTGCGAGAGTCGGCCCGCATGGTGACAGCCCGCGAGCTGAACAACCTGGCCATGACCCGCCGGCAGCTGCTCAGGCAAGCACCGGCACGCCCCCGGGCAGAGCGCCGCGCACCCCGCCAGCGCCTCTACAGCGGCACCCACCATGTGCCCGTGGTGCTGGCTTACTTCACCGACAAGAGTTTTTCGGCCGACACAGCCGCCACGAAAGCCTTCTACGAGAGTATGCTCAACGAGCACGGCTTCAGCCGCTTCGGCGCCAACGGCAGCGTGAACGACTACTTCAAGGACATGAGCCGGGGCCAGTTCAACCTGGTGTTCGACGTCATTGGGCCCGTCAGGGTGAGCCACCAGAGCACCTACTACGGCGGACCGAGCGTCTACTTCGGTGGCACCGACCACGTGGGTGAGTTCATCGCCGAGGCCGTGACCAAGGCCGACAGCATCTACCGGCCCGACTGGAGCAGCTACGACTGGGACGGCGACGGCGAGATAGAGCAGGTGTTTGTGCTCTACGCCGGATACGGACAGGCTACCGGAGGCGGCACCGGACTGATATGGCCCTGCAAATGGACGCTCGACGAGGCCAAGGAGGGTGGCGACGGGCCCGGCAGTCTGAACCTCAGGGGCACGATGGTCAATACCTTTGCCTGCGGCAACGAGCTGTACGGTTCTACCGGCAGCACCTACATGGGCCTGGGCGTGTTCTGCCACGAGTTCTCACACTGCATGGGGCTGCCCGACCTCTACGACACCGCGTACGGCTCATCACCCGCCATGGGCGACTGGGACCTCATGGCGCACGGGTCGTATAACGGACCTAAGGGCATAGGATGGTGCCCAGCTGGATGGACAAGCTATGAGCGCGCCGAGGCGGGATGGCTGGACCTGACCGAGCTGCAGCCCGGCGACACCGTGAGAGGCATGAAGAGCATGGACGAGGGCGGCGAGGCCTACGCCATATACAACGACGCCAACCGAAACGAATATTACCTGCTGGAGAACCATAAGCACGTGGGATGGGACGCATATACGCCCGAGGAGGGGCTGCTGGCCATACACGTGGACTATGACTCTACGCTCTTTGCCAATAACATCGTGAACACCACCGGCACGTTTACACCCGCCGAGGGCTACGACGGCACGTTCTACAACGACCACGCCCGCATGGTGCCTTTCAGCCGACTGCGCTCGCTCGACGACGAGACGTATTACTACACCTACCCCATGGTGGGCAAGCGCTTCGTGGTAGACTCGCTCACCGACCTGAGCAAGCCTGCCGCTATGGTGTATAACGCGCAGGCCGACGGATCGCTCTTCATGCACAAGCCGGTGCGCGACATCGCCAAGGATGCCGAGGGTAACATCTCCTTCAACTATATGACCACTCCCACGGTGCCCACAGCCATTCTGTCGGCAGAGCAAGCGCAGACCGACGACCCGATGAGGATATACGGCATGGGCGGTGAGCAGCTGGGCACGGCACGCAGAGGGTATGGCTCGCACGCCACGCCCATGATAGTGGTGACGAAGCAAGGCGACAAGGTGGTGAAGCGATTGGCACGCTGAGGGCTACGGGCTGTCATCATCTGGCACCCCGGCCGGGACTGAAGCGGCAGGGCATCAAAGTCTACACATCTTACGCCCTCGTGACTTACAAGCGGAAGAAGCTGCCATACGATCGACTTAAAAAAGAGTTTACATGCAGAAAACAGTCCATTTCATCGGGAGATGACGCAAAGACTGAACACAGACCATCATGCCGTGAAAAGATGATACGAAAACTTACAAACATTAAATATTTAACCAAACTCTTATGAATATGAAGAAAATTTATCTCCTAACACTCGCTCTGCCCCTGGCTTTGCAGGCCACGGCGCAAACCACGCTGCCCAAGCCCGTGGCCAAGGTAGCCACCAACATCACCACTTCGGGCTTCAACGCCAACTGGCAGGCCGTGAAAGGCAGTGAGGCCTATTGCGTGTATGTCTACGAACACAAGGACGCCAAGGCCGGAGCGCCGACAACCATCGCCGACGAAGACTTCAGCGGCGTGACGCAAGGTTCGGTGGTGAGCCCTGAGATGAGCGACGAAATCTACGTAGACCTGTCTGATTACGGCTACGCCACCACCTACGGCTGGAGCGCCTACGGCTATCCGTCGTTTGCCAGAGGCATGGTGGGCGGCGTGATCTACTCGCCCTACCTCGACCTGCGAGGCAACAACGGACGCTATCAAATCGTGGTGACCAGCTATTGCAACAACGGCGACAGCATCTTCGTGACCACTCACGGCAGCAAGGGCGAGACGCTGCATAAGATGGTTACGCATGTGGCTAACGGCGCAACGGGCTACAGCACCGACACGCTGACCTGCGACGACGGCAGCAAAGACCTCTTCTTCACCGTGGTGAACAACACGGCAACGCAAGAAACGCCCGATTTCATCGACAGAGTGCAGGTGCTTCAGGACCTGGAGGGCACCGACGGCTTCTACGCTATGGTGGCCGCCGACGAGAGCGTGATGGCACAAGACGAGCAGACCGGCGCGCAAGTAACCACCAAGCGATTTGCTACGCCCACACGTTACACCAAGAGCAAGGTGCTCTACTACGACCTCTATGCCGTGAAGAACGACTCTACGCAGCCGCGCAACGGCATACCTTACACGCCCGTCTACAGCCCTTACTCTGACATGGTGAAGGTGGATCTGGCCAATAAGACCTCAGAGGTGCTCAGCACAGAGGCACCCCAACCCGAGAAAGACTCAGTAAACGTGGGCGACTATCAAGGCGCGCTCGACGGCGCTTCAACCGCCAAGCTATATGAGGGCAGCTACTTCTCAGTGGCACCCACCACATTCTATCTCAAGCACACGGGCTCGCAGATCATCTATACCAAGGCCGACCTGGCCCAGGTTGCCGGTAAGGAGATTACAGCGCTGAAGTTTGTCTTCAACAACCAAGGACTCTATCAGGCTTATCCCCGTACGGTGAACGTGAAGATGAAGGAGATTGGCAAGGATGCCTTCGAATACGACAACGACCGAAAGGACTATCTCTTCTTCGAAGAAAACGATGCCAAGGCCGTGCTGAGCAACTATCAGTATGACGAAGACCTCTCTGCTTACTACGGCACAAACGGCGAAATGGTGCTCACACTCGACAAGCCGTTCGCTTATACCGGCACGGGCAACCTGCTGGTGAGCATCAGCTTCGATGGCACGGAGACTTGCGAGTCGGCCTTCGACATGAGTTTCTATTACAATCCAGAGGCTAAAAACAAGGCCATGACGTTTACACACGATGATGTTTCGTTTGCCGATTATCAGGAAACTGACGACTGGCCCAAGGCAGGACTCAACACCGGCACGCGCCTGGAGCAGCCTGTCACCCAGCTGGTTTATCAGACTCCGGCCACGCCAACGGCCATCAGCAACGCCGCAACAGTGGCTCCTGCCCGCTCAGATGCCCAGGCACCTGCTTACAACCTGGCCGGTCAGCGCGTGAGCAGCGGCTATAAGGGCTTCGTCATCAAGGGTCATAAGAAGATGATCGTAAGATAACAATACACGGCTGTCGGGATGACAGTTGTTTACATTCATAGCTAACTGTTTTTTAAGTTAACTGAATGTTCTTAAGTGAAAGTTGGGGCTGCCTGCCCGCGATGGTTCGCGTGGCTCGCAGCCTTTTTTATATTCACGCCCATCGACCTTCAAGGTAGTCAGCGAAGGGGTGATAAGCGAATAATCGCATACAATAAAATCACATCAAGGAGGGTGTGGATTATCCGAAGAATGCCCGCAAGACAAGAGGCAAAGAGGAATATTGTATCGTTCAATCCCTGCAGTTGCAGCCCCGTTTATGCCGTCCTCGTGATAGGAGAAGCGCCGTCTCGGGGACCAGTCTCAATGGGAGGGGCGCCGTCTCGGGACCCAGTTTCAATAGGAGGAGCGCCGTCTCAGGGGCCGCAAGTGATGATCAAGCAACGATTATCCACTGTAGTGGCCGCGCCTTGTGCCGGCCTCGCACCCAGCGAACATACAAATATCACGCTAACGTACACCCACTGCAGGGCGTGTCCCTTCGTGACCGTCCGCAACCAACGAACAATCAACGAGCATCAATTCCTCACACAACCCACCCAAGTAGGGACGCTCGTTCGAGCGTCCGCACCACCGAGCACCCCAACCGTATGCGGTCGTTGGCGCACGTTAATAAACATAACATATTGATAATCTTTCGTTTGTCCTTCTCTTGCGGACGCTCGAACGAGCGTCCCTACGGGCTGGTGAAGATAGCTTGCGGACTGGTGCGAG
>DLDC01000213.1 GCA_002480935.1 Prevotella sp. UBA7782
GCCATGGAGAAGCAGATGCAGGCTGAGCGCGACAAACGAGCCACCATTCTCACCAGCGAAGGCACCAAGCAGGCCCAGATATTGCAGAGTGAAGGCGAGAAGGCTGCTACCATCAACAAGGCTGAAGCCGACAAGCAGCAGTCTATTCTCAGGGCCGAGGGCGAGGCAACGGCACGCATCAAGAAAGCCGAAGCAGAGGCTATAGCCATTGAAAAGATTACGGAAGCCGTAGGAAAGAGCACCAATCCGGCCAACTACTTGCTGGCGCAGAAGTACATTCAGATGCTTCAGGAGGTGGCAACGGGCGATAAGACGAAGACCGTCTACCTGCCTTACGAGGCCACAAACCTCATGGGCTCCATCGGAGGCATTAAAGATCTCTTCAAAGACTAACCCACATGGCAACCAGACGGCCGCGCAGTGGCTGTCTGGTTTTATCTTTCCAGGCGCCTGACAATAATTATCTCAACTTTTCAAAGCCTTGTGGGCATAATCCAAAAAAATTGCTTACATTTGCAATAACAAACATTCCTAACAAATGAAAATATGCATCTTCACAGGCGCAAGGCCTAACTTCATCAAGGTAGCGCCCGTCATCAGAGCCATCATCGCAGCCCAGAAGCAGGGCGTAAGCATCAGCTACAACTTGGTATATGCAGGCGCTTCAGACGACATAACGCTTGAAGACACGCTCTTCAGCGACCTTTCCATCAACCGTCCTGATGTGTTTCTCGACGTGACATGCCAAAACCTGAACGAGCTGACGGGCCAGGTGATGTCGAAATTTGAAGTTTTCTTGCAGCAAAACAGAGCCGATGCCGTGGTTGTAGTAGACGATTTGGCCTCTACCATGGCCGCCGCCATCGTGACAAAAAAGCAAGGCATCACCCTGGCACACATCGCCGCAGGTACCCGTTCGTTCGACATCAACATGCCAAAGGAAATCAACCGCCTCGTCATCGACGGCCTTTCAGACATTCTCTTCACCGCCGGCTTCAGCAATAACAGCATAGCCAACCGCGAAGGAGCCGAACTGTCAAAGGTGTATATGGTGGGTAATATCCTCATGGACAACCTGCGTTTCAACCGCACACGCTTCAGTAGGCCGGCAGTTATGGACGAGCTGAAGCTGAAGGAAGGCGGATATATGGTCTTCACACTCAACAGAAAGGCCCTCATGAGCAACCGTTCTAACCTGCGCGACATGCTGAAGGCCATGATAAGCGCGGCTGGTGACGTGCCCTTCGTGGCTCCTTTGCGCGACAAGGCCGTGGAAACCATCATGTCGCTGGCCCTGCATGAAGGCATAAACCTGCATAACTGCAACATCATCAAGCCACTTGGCTACCTCGACTTCGGCTATCTCACGGCTCATGCCATAGGTATTGTAACCGATTCGGGCAATGTGGCAGAGGAAGCAACGTTCAACGGCGTGCCATGCATAACGCTTAACAGCTACACCGAGCACATAGAGACGGTGAAGATTGGCTCGAACGAGCTTGTTGGAGAGGACCCCGAGAAGCTCAGAACCATGACGGAGAGACTCGTAAACGGGCAATGGAAGAAGTCGGCCATACCCGACAGGTGGGACGGAAGGAGCGCAGAGCGCATTGTGAGCACCCTTCTTGAATACAACAAGAACAAACGATGAGCACCACTCTCTATATTAAGAATATGGTGTGCGACCGGTGTAAGCGGGCCGTAAGCGATACTTTGCGGCAAGCCGGGCTCACGCCGGAGAGCGTAGAGCTGGGTGTGGCCACCGTGAAGGAGGCCGTTGAGGAGCCCAAGCGCAAGGAGCTGGAAGGCGAACTGCACCACCTGGGCTTTGAATTGCTCGACGACAGGCGCCTGCAAACCATCGAGCGCATCAAGAACAGCGTGATAGAACTGGTGCATTACAACGACAGCAAGACGCCGCTAACGCTCAGCAACTTCCTGACAAGCAAGCTGGGAGGCGACTACAGTGCCCTCTCCAAGCTCTTTTCTGAATATGCCGGCATGACCATAGAGCGCTATTACATTCTGCAAAGAGTGGAAAGAGTGAAGGAGCTGCTGTTTTATGACGAACTCACCCTATCACAGATAGCCTTGAAGATGAACTATTCGAGCACCGCATACCTCAGCAGTCAGTTTAAAAACGTAACGGGAATGACGCCTACGCAGTTTAAGCAGATGAAGCGAAACATGCTCAAGCCGCTTGACGAGATATGACAAAGACACAAAAAAGCAGTCATCGCTGACTGCTTTTTTTATGTTTATACGAGCCAAGAACTATGCCACTTCAATGTGTTTCTGCTCTTTAGGCTGTGCGGCCTTACGAGGCAGAGTGACATGAAGCACGCCATTCTCAACCTTAGCCTCTATCTTATCGCTCTCAACATCATCAGGCAACGTGAGTGCTTGCTCGTAGTTGCTGTATGAGAATTCGCGACGCAGATAGTGCTCTTTCTTGTTCTCGTTCTTCTTATTGCTCTTGTGCTCCATCTTGATGACCAAGTTGCCATCGTCATTCAGACTTACCTTGAAGTCTTCCTTCGTGGTTCCGGGAGCTGCAAGCTCAATATCATACTCTTTCTCATTTTCCTTTACATTGATAGCAGGAGCTGTAACGTTCATGCGAGGCATCCAACTGTCATCAAACATGTTGTCAAACTCATTGCTCAACCAATTGTTCATGTTATTTAAAACTGGATACATCATAAGT
>DLDC01000111.1:0-4062 GCA_002480935.1 Prevotella sp. UBA7782
GCTTCGACCATGTGAAAGTGAAGAAGCGGTTCAGTCTCGACGAGATTCAGAGCAAGCTGAAAGGTGCCGATAAAGCAGAATAAAGGCCGGAATGAGAAAGATGTCGGCACCTAACCATGCCACCGGATCGCCGAAGCACACACCCTTAAAAGCAAAGGCCGGCACCAGCCAGAGGCTCACTCCGCAACGCGCTATCATCTCCATCACGCCCGANNTGAATGGAATAGCGCAATATGGTGAGCACGCCCAGCAACGGATAGAAATAGTTGGTGATGCGCATAAACATAGCAGCATTTTCTATTACGGGCAGTTCGTTGCCCCGCACAAAAAGCCTCATCATTTCATCGGCAAAAGGCTCTATGATGATAAAGGTGATGACAAAATAAACTGCCATGATCTTCATCGCCGACACAATGCCGAGCCTAATCCTGTACATCTTGCCCGCACCAAAGTTTTGTCCGCAATAGGTGGCCATGGCCACTCCGATGTTCTCAAACACACACGTAAAGAGATATTTTATACGCATACTGGCCGTGAAGGCAGCCACATAAACCGTTCCCAAGGCGTTGTTGGCGCTTTGAAGCATGATGATGCCTATGCCCGTGATACTGAACTGCAGTCCCATAGGCACGCCGTTGTTGAGCAAAATAGATATTCGCTTGTTGTTATACCGCCTCTCCTCACCGTGAGGAATCAGAATCTTCATCTCCTTTACTATATAGTAGCCGCAAAACAGGCACGCCAAAGCCTGCGAGAGCAGCGTGGCCAGACCCGCGCCAAACACTCCTAACCCTAAAAGCAAGATAAGAATAAAGTCGAGCACGATATTGATGAGCGACGAAAAGATAAGAAAATAGAAGGGCTGCTTGCTGTTTCCGAGCGACCGGATGAAGCCCGACAGCAAGTTATAGCCTATGGTGAAGGGTATGGCAAGGAATTGCAAGAACAAGAAAGTATAGGCATCGCCCTCTATGCCGGCCGGCGTGTTCACCATATGCAATATCTTCCGACAGAACATACAGCTCAAGAAGGTTATCACGATGGCAAAAACCAAGCCTATTCTCACAGAGTTGGCCACATAAGAGCGCATCTTCACATAGTCCTTAGCACCGAAAGCCTGCGCTATAGGTATGGCAAAGCCAGCACAAGAACCGTTGCAGAAGCCCATGATAAGGAACATCACACTCGATGTGGCACCCACGGCCGCCAGCGCGTTCACGCCTATCCAGCGACCCACGATGGCCGCGTCTACAATGAGGTACATCTGTTGCAGGATGTAACCCAAAATCAATGGAACGGCAAAATGCAGAATGCCGCGCGACGGACTGCCCACCGTCATATCATTCATATTGCTCATCTGTCAGCTGATTATATAATTTAAAGGAAGTTATCCTTACTTCAAAAAGGTGCCAGAGGCCCCCGAAAACACCATGCAAAGTTACTGCAAAAAAGTCAAAAAGAGCAAGAAAGAATAATAACTACATCAGTTATGTCAAAAAAAACAGTTATTTTTGCAACCATAGTCAAACAGAAAACAATATCCAACACATCCTTTTATGAAACATTATCTCTACATTGCTGTCCTCTCTTTGCTGAGCCTACATGTATCTGCAAACCCAGTGTCACAGCAAAAAGCCATGCAGGAGGCACAGTCCTTCTTCGCCTCTAAGGGACTTAAAGCAACGCTCCGGCTGGTCAAAAAACAGCCTCTCGGCACGCAAAAGGAGACCCAGGCAAGCAGCTACTACGTGTTCAACGCCGGCTCTGGCGGCGGCTACGTCATCATATCTGGCGATGATACCACGGCTCCCGTGCTGGGGTACACCCCTACCGGCACCTTCAGCGAGGAGCATTTGCCCGAACAACTGAAGGAAATGTTGCAGCAATACGATGCCCAAATAAGGTATATAGCACAACACAACATCACACCGCAGACTTACAAAGCGCCCACACAGGCAGTAAGACCCCTCATCAAGACCACATGGGGACAAAGCTTTCCCTACAACAACTTATGCCCTTCTGATGCCAACGGGCGATGCCTGACGGGTTGCGTAGCCACAGCCATGGCACAAATCATGTATTATCACAAGTGGCCACAGACACAAACAAGCACCATCAGCAGCTATTCATCCAACGGCATTACCGTAGATGAGTTGCCGGCAACTACTTTCGACTGGGCCAACATGCTCACCGACTACAACGGCTACAACTCCACCAGCAGGCAAGAAACCGCAGTGGCAAAGCTCATGGCCTACTGCGGAGCCTCCGTACACATGGCTTACTCATCTCAGGGCTCGGGGTCACAGGGCTCTTACGTGCCCCGTGCGCTCATCAACAACTTTGGTTACGCACGCACGGCACGCGTAGTATTGCCCGACAACTACAGCCTCCGGCAGCTCGACTCACTCATGGTGGGCGAACTGCAGCACCGCCGTCCCGTGTTGCTCACGGGCATTTCCAACATCGGCGGAGGCCATGCTTTTGTGTGCAGCGGATATGACGGCAACGGACTATACCACATCAACTGGGGCTGGAACGGCTATTGCGACGGCTATTACCGCCTCTCTCTGCTCGACCCACTAGGGCAAGGCATCGCCTTCAACCTCTTCAGAGAGGCCATCGTGGGCATTCAGCCACAGTCGGACGACACAACTGAGACCGAAGCACCCTTCCAGGAAGGACGCCTGATCACGGAGATGGACAGCCATGTGAGGCGCTCTGATTACACCCAACCCTTCAACCTGACAACGCCCGACGGCTATTCGTTCATGATCATGCCCTCAATCTTCACTCGTACCTGCACACCCACGGTGGCTTTGGCAGAGGTGGAGAACGGACAGGTAAAGCAGGTCTACGGCAGCACGGTCAACGATTTGAGTGAAGCAAGCCTGTCTGCCGTGACCTTCGCAGGCTTCTCTTTGGGTGCCAACGCGCATAAGGGGCACAAAAAACTGGTTGCTGTGTGGCGTGAAAACGATGCCGACAACTGGCACCTCTCACGCAACAGCGACTATTATTACCTCGACTTGAACTACGACGACACACTGCTCACCGTGAAGAGCTATCCCGTTCCCGATTTTCAGGTGCAGGATGTCCGCCTGCAAGACAACATAGACGGCAAGAACGGACAACGCCTATCTCTTACCCTAAACAACAGGGGTGGCGACTTCCAAGGCATGGCTTACCTTCTGAAAGTATCTGAGCAGCCGCAGATTATAGGCTACGCCAATGCCTCCATTCCCGCAGCAACCACCGACAGTCTGCTGTTTGAGATAACGCCCGACAACCGCTTAGGGCAGACCGATTATTATATGGTGGTATACGACCTCAACAACGAGGGCCTGATATACACCAATATGCTTACGCGCAACACCGATATCCTGCCCGTCATCAGAGTGCTTAACGCTGATGAAAAGGGCAAAATTATAGGCAACACAGTAGATTTAAGTGTCACTTATCATAACAAGGGAACAGCTCCCTACCGTGGTTTCATCACCATTACGCTCTGCAAGGACAACGATGCGCTGCCCAACGCTACTCGAATAACACGAACAGAAATAGCCAACGGCGACAGTATGACACTACACCTCACCCTGCCCTGCAATGTATATAACAGTGACCTGAACGTCACAACCAGTTGGTTGGATGAGACGATGAATGACAAAGAGATTTCGAGCCCCGTATTCCGACTAGTGAAAGGCATCGTTCTCTGGAACAAGCAAGGCGATGAAAGCAAGGCTGAATATGCCGACAAAAACTTTGTAGTGCCCGATACGGTAAGCGCAGTAAGCTTCCGTTACAGCAACATAACTGCAGCCACGCCCAACGCTTCGCCCAATACCATCTATCTGATGAGCAAGTCTACCAAGGGCATAACCGTCAATATGGTGGGCCCGCAGCACACATCTGCCAACATCACGCTGCAAGATGGCTACGCCTACTACGCTCCGGAGAAGGTGTACTGCGTGAAAGCGGCTTACACCCGAAAGGTGGACGCATACCAATGGAGCACGCTTGTGATGCCGTTCGCACCCACAACCATCACCGACAAGGCCACGGGCG
>DLDC01000111.1:4077-4716 GCA_002480935.1 Prevotella sp. UBA7782
TCTGCGCAAGAGTGCCACAGACAACGGCAAGGTGATGCTGCTCAAGCCCGTTTCGGTATCGGCATCGGGCGTTAACTGTGAGATAGCATCACAGATAGAGCCCTTCAAGCCCTATCTGATTGCCGTAGACGAATCGCTCCATGGCCACGAACTGACGTTCACCATGCAGAAAGACACGCTGCCCGTTACCACAACAATAGACGATGGCACGTGGCTGGCTTACAACAGTCAGCGCACCATAAGCAATGCTTATACCTTCGACGGAACGCACTTCAAGCTCGCCACAACGCTCACCGCAGAGCCCTTCCGCGCCTATCTCAAGGCTGCTAACTATGCCGAGACGCTCGCAGTGGTGAGTCCTTTCTCCCTGGCCGACGGCATTAGCGAGCTGACAAAGCCGTATGAGCAGGCCAACAATGCTTACTACACCTTGCAAGGCATTCGTGTGGAACATCCCACCAAGGGCATCTACATCCGTAATGGCAGGAAAGTGGTGGTGAGATAATCTCACTACAATACACGATTTTGATATGTTTAAAGCCTTCTCTCATGCACTTTGAGAGGAGGCTTTTGTCTTTTTCAGGCAGCAAGACACATTCCGCAAGCGTGCGAAAGACATCGTTTCATGATTAAATATAA
>DLDC01000031.1 GCA_002480935.1 Prevotella sp. UBA7782
TGCAGCTTTTCTTCTGCAAAGATATAAAAAGTTAGCTTTGGCAAAAAGTCGGTGTGGCGATTATTGATGTTTTGCTCCTTTTATTTTACCATATGCTCCTGTATTTACGAAATGATAGGGATAGTTGTGTTTCTGGGAGGTTGTTGATGGTAGACCGAATGTAGGAGGAAATAGTAAAATACAAAAAGCTGGCTTCAAATCCGAAACCAGCTTTTTTATGATAATTATAATTTTGTTGTATGAAGTCTTCTGCGAAACTTTAGTCTATCTTAGTCTCTGTTGCTGCCGAAGATACGGAGCAGATAGAGGAAGAGGTTGATAAAGTCGAGATACAGGTTTAACGCGCCTGAAAGGGCTATCTTCTGAGACGTCTCGCCCGTGTCGGGTGCCATGAGCAGGTATTGCTTGATTTGTTGAGAATCCCATGCGGTGAGACCGGCAAACAGCACCACCATGATGCCGCTAAGTATAAAGTCGAACATGGCACTCTTCAGAAAGATGTTAACAACCATGGCTATGATGCCGCCAAGGAGCACCATCAGCAGTATGCCCCCCAAGCCCGTGAGGTCTTTCTTGGTAGTCGCACCCACAAAGGCCATGGCTCCGAAGGTACCGGCCGTGATGAAGAAGGCCTTGGCGATAGACGTGCCTGTGTAAACAAAGAAGATGGGTGCCAGCGTGATGCCGTTCAGCACGGAGTATATCACAAACCATGTGGTGGCTGTGGTGAGACTTATCTTATGCAGGCGGGCACTCAGATAGATTACTATTCCGAGCTCTACAAAAAGCGGAACCCACATCATTGCCGGATTGTTGAGGTAGAGAATACGGATGGAGGGCGTAGAGAAGATGCCGTAAGAAACGACGCCCGTGATGATCAACGCCAGTGCCATCCATGTATATACCTTACGCATCAGCACAGGAAAAGCCTGGCTGGCGGCTAAGTCTCTGTTCTTGTCAAAGGCTTGCGTGAAGCTGTTGTCATAAAAATCTCTGTTTGTCATATTGTATTCTTGTTTGGTTTACTGATTTAATTTACAAAGTTAGTGCCAAAAGGAGTAACCAACAAATAAGTCAATCATTTTTAACGCTTTTTAGATGCCGTTCTGTTTCGGCCTGTTTTTCGTAAACCGAAGGTGCAATCGAATGAGAACCCATGTAATACAACCGCATATATACTACAACGTAAAATAAAGCAATAGCCGGGTCTTGTGCCTGCCTTGCAAGCGAAGGACAATCATATAGCAGTCCATGCGTTATAC
Organism: Prevotella sp. UBA7782; assembly: GCA_002480935.1. The sequence goes on from DLDC01000031.1 coordinate 1,263, forward strand.
CCCGCGCCCATTCACGACCGTAAGGACGCACGAACATGCATGCTCTACGCGTTTTGCCAATGGGTGAGATGTGGGTGGGATGTGGTGAGATGTTTTAGGACTGTAGAAATTTGTATGTATCTGATTTATAATGTCATACTGGCAGGGTGGAATGGGTGGGATAGGAATGAACGTGTTTTTTCTGTGATATGTCCTTTATCGGCTGTCCTGATGGCATCTGTTGATAAGAAAACAGGAGGATGTGTCGTTTCCGAAATCACCCTCCTGCTTGGTTTATGCTACTTGACGATGTGTCTTACCACCGTTTGTGTGCCGTTGCTATACCTTATTATATATTGTCCATGTGGGAAACTGCTGAGCTTGTTGTTGAGTTGTGCCACTGTGGAGTGTCCCATCAGGTTCCCGGCGATGGAATATATCTCGGCCATGGCGTGGCCGTCTTGCTCGGGCAAGGTGATAGCTGTAGGGCTGGCTATAGTAACCTGTGCATTGGAGTAAGAGGCATGCAGTGCATACGACATCCATGCTGTTTCTTCGTTTCCATCATAGGTGATACCTACGTCATAGGTTTTTCCTTCCTTCAGTTTGTTTGAGGCACCGGTCAATTCTACTACAGCTGTCTCACCGTAGCCTATGGTCACCTGTTTTGTCAGTGTGGCTAGGGGCGTCCATCCGTTTACGTTAAAGAAGTTGGCTTCCACCGTTCCCGTGTATGTTCCGCCAGTATTCTGTATGGTGGTATACACCTTGAGGTTGTCGGCGGTGAGTACAGGCTCGTCACCGAAGCTTATCTGTTTTTTCAGATAGAGCCGGGGTTGCTCGTTGCTGGCATCATCGCGGATGGTGAATTTCAGGCCGGTATATTTGGTGGGGCTCATAAAGTTGTCTTCGTCTACGTTATACAGGCAGGCGTAATAGGTCTGCTTGTCTTTTCCGGCAAGGAATTTTCCGGTGATGTTCACAGTCTTATATTCGTCCTTGCCTATGTTTACCTCAACTGTGTCGAGGCTGGCCAGTGGTGTACCCGATGTGTTTTCGTCTTTGAAAATCAGGCAGGTGAGCTTGCCTTCGAAGTCGCCGCCCTTGTTGAGCAGGAAGGCTGAAACATCCAGATGGTCGCGCTTGGCATTGTCGGCGCCCGTTGCGATGTCCATGTAGTCTACTCCCACCAGGTTGGCCTTTTCTTTTTCGCCTATCACCTTCACTGTGATGGGTGCGCCCAGATTGACGTGCTGTATGCCGTCTCGCCTTACAAGCTGCAGCGTATAGTTGTCGTTGCCATAGAGCTCTACACTGTCGGTGAAGGTTACCACGGCTGTTTCGCCTGCCTTGATGTTCACTGCCTTGTCTGGCGAATAATAACTCTTCTTCACGCCGTCGGGATGTTCGAGCGAGTAAGCCAGTTTGCCGTCAAACTCACCACCGTTGTTCTGAATGGTGGCCGACACGGTGAAGCGTTTCTTGCTGACAATGGGATTAGGCTCTACCGAGAGGCTTTGCAAGCTGAGTGAGGGCAATCCGGCAGGAGTGTAGGTCACCTTTCCGTCTTTGACGAGCACTTTGTAATAGCCGTTTTCGCCAATGAGGTAGTGCAGAAGGTTATATTCGTCATCGCCGTCTATGCCCACGATGTTGCCGGCCAGCCGTGCTTCGTAAGTGCCGTCGCTGATACTGTCGGGCAGGGTGAGTGCTCCTTCATAGTTCACGGTCTCGCCCGTAGGTATGTATTGTGACGATACGGCCGATGTGGCAACTTTTTTTCCGTTGCTGTTGAGCACTTCGAAGCGCAGGCGCACATTGAGCGGGTCTATGCCATCGGTGTGTGCCCCATAGGCTTTCAGTGTGGCTGCCTCGTTACGGTTTACGGTTATTGTGTTCGAATCAACATATTTGAAAACAAAGCTATAGGCCTGCTTTGAACCTTCTACGGGCTTTTGGATGCCTATCACCATGGTTTGATTGTAGTTGTAGCCCTGACCTTCGGCTCCGCCACCCGTTCCTTTTGTCTTAGGGTCGAGGGCAGAGAGCAGGAAATAGCCGTTGTTGAGCCCGTCCCAGCCCCAGTTGATGTGGTAATAGCCTTGCTGGTTATAGCCGTCGCACACAAAGGAGTGGCCGGATGCGCTCACCGTGTAGCCTCCGTAGAGAATGGGGCGGCCATTGTCTAGCTCGTTGCGCACGGTGGCTTCCCACTCGGTCTTGGTGAAGTATTCGCGCGAGCGCAGGTTGCAACCCTTGTCATAGCCGAAGTATCTTACCAAGGCCGGCGCGATGTAAGAGGGTGATGCTCCGCTGCCACCTTCTGATGCCGGTCCGTAATTCATGTTTACGCTCACGCCGACATGATAGAGCAGGGTGGCAACGGCACTCTGTGCAGCAGCCGAACTGTTGACGGTGAGCTTGTCTTGCATGTTGTTCCATTGATAGGTAGTGTTGCCGAAGTTGGCTGTGAGCTGCTGTCCGTTCCACTGATAGGTCTTACTGCCTATGCCATGCTCGGGGTAACGGTAATAATACATCACCTGTCCCATGGCCGTGGCTACGCATCCGGTAGGGTAGTCGCTGGGGCAACTGTTGTTGTAAGGCTTGGTCTGGTTCCAGGTAATGTTCTTCAACAGAGGCTCCACAGCCGTAGTGTAGGTGTCTGTTGTGGTGTTGTTCTCCACCGTGGGGTGGCTGCGCAGGTATTCAGCCTCACGGGCATATTCGCCCAAGAACGCCCGCATGTTGTCGGGTATGTCGTTATAGTTGAAGGTGCCAGAGTCGGAGTAGCCCAGCACAGCGGGCATTCTGTCGTCGCCGGAGATGATGATATAGCCGGCAGACTGATTTTTGTTGAATACGTAATAGTCAGCTTCTTCGCTGGCCGACATGCCTGTGTATGCCAACGTGAGCATGCGCTGCATGCTTGCCACACGTGATGTGGTTTGCCTGCTGTTGCCGGATAGTTGGGTAAGAAAAATTGCGGCTTGTTGTTTTGCCACGTTGGGAGTGACAGGAGCTGCTTGTGATGCTATATTAAAAAGGTATAGCAAACAGGCCGTAAGGAGTAACTTATTTTTCACAAACGCAGTGATTATTTTGTTTGTAATGCTACAAAATT
>DLDC01000076.1:0-130 GCA_002480935.1 Prevotella sp. UBA7782
ATCGTAAACATATCTATGGACAACGACGACCAGCTCATAGCCGAAGAAAACTATAAGAAGCTGCCCGACACCTACACCATAAGAAAGTTTGGCCACGCCAACGACAAGGAATTGCTGCTCACCTTTGATG
>DLDC01000076.1:218-3982 GCA_002480935.1 Prevotella sp. UBA7782
CTGCAGATGGAGAAGAACCTGCCGCTGGTTAAGAAGGTGTATGACGAGGGTTACACCATCGGCAACCACACCTTCACCCACCACAACATGATAGAAAACTCGGAGATGCGCACCTACGCCGAGCTCAAGCTCACGCGTATGCTGCTCGAAAGCATCACCGGGCACAGCACGCTATTGTTCCGCGCGCCCTATAATGCCGATGCCGATCCTACGCAAGCCGAGGAGATTGAGCCTATGATACTGGCCAGCAGGCGCAACTATCTCTTCGTGGGCGAGTCGATAGACCCCGACGACTGGCAGCCCGGCATAACGGCCGAAACCATATACAAGCGCGTCATCGACGGCGTGCACCATGGTTATGGGCACATCATCTTGCTGCATGACGCGGGCGGAGTGACGCGCAAGCCCACCATAACAGCCCTGCCACGCATCATAGAGACCCTGCAGAAAGAGGGCTACCACTTCATCTCGCTCGAGCAGTATATGGGGTCGGGACGCGAAAGGCTCATGCCGCCCGTGCCAAAGGATGAAACTTACCTGGCCCTGCAGGCCAACCTCACGCTGGCCGAGCTTATCTACCACGCCGGCGACTTCCTGGCTGCGCTCTTTGTGGTGTTCCTGGTGCTGGGATTTGTGCGCCTAGCCTTCATGTATGTGCTCATGATACGCGAAAAGAGGCGTGAGTCTAAGCGCCACTATGAGCCGATAACCAAGGCCAACGCGCCGAGACTCACCGTCATAGTGCCGGCCTACAACGAGCAGGTGAACATAGTGCGCACCATCAAGAGCCTGCTGGCGCAAGACTATCCGGCCCTGCACATCAACGTGGTAGACGATGGCAGCAAGGACAACACCCTGCAAGTGGTGCGCCAGGCCTACGCCGACAACCCGCGCATAACCATTATCGCCAAGGCCAACGGAGGCAAGGCATCGGCCCTGAACGAGGGTATCAGGCAGGCCGACACCGACTTCATCGTGTGCATAGATGCCGACACACAGTTGCGACCCGATGCCGTGACAAGACTCATGCAGCACTTCATGGCCGACAAGCAAGGACGCATAGGGGCCGTGGCAGGCAATGTGAAGGTGGGCAACCAGCGCAACATGCTCACCAGATGGCAGGCCATAGAGTACACCACCAGCCAGAACTTCGACCGCATGGCCTACTCCAACATCAACGCCATCACCGTGGTGCCGGGCGCCATAGGGGCCTTCAGAAAGAAAGCCATAGAGGATGCGGGCGGATTTATGACCGACACGCTGGCCGAAGACTGCGACCTCACCATGCGCATCATAGAGCATGGCTATGTGATAGAGAACGAAAACTATGCCGTGGCCGTGACGGAGGCACCCGAAAACGTGCGACAGTTTGTCAAGCAAAGGGTGCGCTGGTGCTTCGGCGTGATGCAAACATTCTGGAAACACCGCGGCAATCTCTTCAATCCCAAGCAGAAAGGAATGGGCCTCTGGGCGCTTCCCAACATGCTCATCTACCAATACATCATACCCACCTTCTCGCCCTTGGCCGACATTCTCATGCTGCTGGGCATCTGTACGGGCAACGGAATGCAGATATTAGTCTACTATCTGCTGTTCCTCATAGTAGATGCCAGCGTGTCTATCATGGCCTATCTGTTTGAGAAAGAGCCACTGTGGGTGCTGCTCTGGATTATTCCGCAGCGCTTCTTCTACCGTTGGATCATGTATTACGTGCTCTTCCGCAGCTACATCAAAGCCATTAAGGGTGAGCTGCAATCGTGGGGCGTGCTGAAGCGAACGGGCAACGTGAGACTCAACTAAGACCCTTGCCCCACAGGACAACGACTATAAAGAAAGGCGCATGATGCCAGCTGCGAGCCGCGTCATGCGCCTTATGCTATCTGTGCCGACCTTTCATATCGGCAATATCATCTTGCTGAGAAACGAATCTTAGAGCAATCCCAGCGTGTGCAGCTTGCCCTTGATGACCTCTACGCCACCCTTCACGTTGCTCTCTATGTTGAGCGGCATCACTGGGTCGTGCAGCGACATGCGCAGCAAGAGCCATCCCTGCTCGTCGGCATTGCCGCAGCTCACCCTGATGCCCTCGTAGTTGGGACTCACCAGGCTCCATCCCGGCACGGCAGCCATCTTGTCTTTCATATCGGCCAGCACGCGCGCGCCCTGCGCCTTGAAGTCTTTCTCGGTGAGCTTCAGCCTGATCTCAGCGCTCTCTACGGGCTGCCGAAGGTCTGCGATGAGGTCTTGCAGCTGCTTGCCCTGCGCCTTCAGCTTGGCGGCATCCACCAGAAGCTTGGCCACGAGATAGGCTCCGTCGTCCAGAAAATAGTTCTCCCGTAGGGCAGCATGGCCCGACGTCTCTATGGCAAGCCAACATTCCTCGCCCTCATGGTTGAGCCGTATGCCCTCGTTGATAACGTTCTTATAGCCGCGCTTGAAGCGGTGATGCTTGCCTCCGCGACTCTCTATAAAGGCAGTGAGGCCGTCTGACGTAACCGAGTCGGTGACGACGGTAGAACCGGGATGCTCACGCAGTATGACAGCAGCGATGAGCGCGATGAGCGCATTGCGGTTGATAGGGTCGCCGGCAGCGTCTACGATGGCCGAGCGATCCACGTCGGTGTCGAAGATAATGCCTAAGTCAGCATGGCTGTTCACCACGGCTTGGCACACAGCCTGCATGGCTTTCTTGTCCTCCGGGTTGGGTATGTGATTGGGAAAACGACCGTCGGGCTCCAGAAACTGGCTGCCCTCAGTGTCAGCACCCAAATTGCGCAGTATCTGTTCAAAGAATCCGCCGTCGCCGTTGCCTGCGTCCACCACAATGTGCATGCCCTTGAGAGGCTCTGCAGTGGCCGGAGCACCCACACCCAGACGTATGTAGTCCTCCAAGTGGCGGGCATAACGGCTCATGAAGTCAGCGGTTTCATAACCGCCCACAGCATCTGCCTGATGGTAAGCGCCCTGCTCGGCAATGTCCAGCAAGGCGGCTATGTCGCCCTTGTCAAGTCCGCCCTTCGGCGTGAAGAACTTCAGTCCGTTGCGGTTAAAAGGCAGATGACTGGCCGTAACCATCACACTGGCCGCCACGTTCAGCTCCTTGTCTACCGTCGTCATAAACATGGCGGGCGTAGAAGCCAGCCCGCAGTTCACCACAGTAGCCCCAGCCTTGCGTGCGCCGTTGGCAAAAGCCAGGCTGAGCGAGGGCCCGGAGAGACGGCAGTCAGTGCCTATGGCGATGCGCAGCTCACCCTGGGCGCCCTTCCGGCGGAGCCACTCCACAAAGCTGAGACCCAAAATACGGGCCACCTCATCGGTGAGATTCACTTGTTCGCCCGGCACGCCTTCGAGTGCCACGCCCCGGATGTCGGAGCCGTTTTGCAGTTTTTTCCAATCCATTGTCATCATCATTATATCGTTGAAGTAATAGGTTTTACGTGATGCAAAGTTAATAAATTACGCTTAAAAAGCCGACCAAGGCAAGGCAAAATAACTAAATTTTCACATCGCAAGTCCTCCACTGTCTGGACAAACAGGTTACACCAGCCTAAGGAGGCCCACCGTCGCGGTGCCCGCTTTTCAATGTCCACCCACCGCACAATCGTCGAACACCCTCATCACACTCAAGTAGGGACGCTCNNCACCAAACCATCGCCAGTTGTAGTGGCCGTGCCTCGTGCCGGCCTCGCACCAGTCATCCCACAAGCCGTAGGTACGCTCGTTCGAGCGTCCGCACCAAACCATCAGCAGTTGTAGTGGCCGTG
>DLDC01000080.1 GCA_002480935.1 Prevotella sp. UBA7782
CGACAACATAGAGCGCAGCGTGGCCTCTTACGGCGGCGTGCAGGCATCAAACCTTGAGAAGGGCTGCTCGTGGATAACGCTCTTCATAGCCATGGCGCCCTCGCTGGGCTTCCTGGGCACCGTCATCGGCATGGTGATGGCCTTCGACAATATNNATACAGCAGGCAGGCGACATCAGCCCCACCATCGTGGCGGCCGGCATGAAGGTAGCCCTCATCACAACCATCTTCGGCATCATCGTGGCCCTCATCCTGCAGATATTCTACAACTACATTCTCTCTAAGATAGAGCACCTCACGGCGCAGATGGAGGAGTCGGCCATTGCCTTGCTCGACTCCATAGCAAAATATAAACTCACACGATGAAGCATCTCACGAAGCCAAACATAAGAAAGTGGCCCACCGAGCGCATCTCGCAACGCGTGCTCTACCTGCTCACGGGCATCGCGGCCGTGGTGTTCGCGCTGTTCTATCTGGTGGGTTACAACACGCCGTCTGACGATGTGCCGGGGTTCAACGCGCCCCTGTTCACCAACGCCGTCATCATTCTGATGTGGCTGCTGCTCATCCTGGCGTGCGTGGTTACCGTCTGCTCGGCCGTAAAGGCAGTGAAAGCCAGCTCCAAGAAAGACGAAACACAAAACGGCATACCCACCCGGCGCATAGCATACGGCATAGCCGGTGGCACCGTGGCGCTGCTCGTGCTCACCTTTCTGCTGGGTTCGGGCAACACGATGGCCATCAATGGCGTGCAATATAAAGAGGTGTTCTGGCTGAAAGCCACCGATATGTTCATCAACACCTCACTGGCGCTCATCGCCGTGGCCGTAGTGGCCGTGATATATGGCGCCACACGCTACAACAGGAAACGGAAAGGAGGCGCCTGATGATGTTTCGTCACGAAAAGCGCAGCGTGCCCCGGCTCAACACAACCTCTACGGCTGACATCTCGTTCATGCTGCTCATACTGTTTCTCGTATCGTCGTCGATGGACGTAGACAAGGGCATCACGCGCCAACTGCCACCCGCCAACCCCACGCACAAGCAGGAGGCTGTGACCAATATAGAGAAAAACAAGGTGATGAAGCTGCACATCGACGCTGCCAACCAACTGCTGTGCGACGGCAAGCCCATGCCCATAGGCAGCCTGCAAGCCTCGGCCCAACAGTTTATCAGTCGTATCGGAAAGGAGCACATCATACAGCTTAGCACCGACCCGCAAGCCTCTTACGATGCCTACTTCCAGGTGCAAAACGCCCTGATGGCAGCTTACAACAGCGTGCGCGATGCCAAGGCACGCCAGGCCTACGGACATGCCCTGGCCGAATGTGGCGAGAGGCAGCGCAAGTCGGTGATGGATGCCGTGCCGCAACGCATATCAGAGGTCTATGAGATGCAGGAAGGAGGCAGGCCATGAAGCGCTTCTATCGCATATCGCATGAGGTGCCGGGACTGAACACAGCCTCGCTGCCCGACCTGATATTCACCGTGCTGTTCTTCTTCATGATAGTAACGCACATGCGCAAGGCCACCCTGAAGGTGAAATATCGCGCGCCACAAGGCACCGAACTCACCAAGCTGGCCAAGAAATCGGCCGTAACCTACATCTACGTGGGCCATCCCGTGAGCCAGACAGGACAGGTGCGCTCAGGCAACTACTGCGTGCAGATGAACGACAAATACGTGTCAGCAGGCGAGGTGGGCGACTATGTGTCGGCCGAACGCGACCACATGACAGCCGAGGATGCCCAGCAAATGACGGTAAGCATCAAAGCCGACAGGGCCACACCCATGCGCCTCATCACCAATATCAAGCAGTCACTGCGCCAGGCACATGCCCTGAAAGTGAACTATTCGGCCACTTCAAAGGCTAAAAAACATCTCTAATAGTACCTAGGTATACGGATTTTAAAGAAAAAACGCTATTATCGTTGCAATAATAACATTTTTATTGTACCTTTGCACAAAATTATCAAGTTAATGGCACATAGAAGATTAGATCAATTAGACAAGAAAATCCTTCGCCTTATATCGGAGGATGCACGCATTCCGTTCCTGGAAGTGGCCCGCGCCTGCAACGTTAGCGGCGCTGCCATACACCAGCGCATTCAGAAACTTACAAACCTTGGCATTCTGAAAGGCTCACAGTTCATCATCGACCCTGAGAAAATAGGATATGAAACATGTGCCTACGTAGGCCTATATCTGAAGAATCCAGAGGACTTTGACGACGTAGTAGCCGCACTGAAACGCATACCTGAGGTTGTGGAATGTCACTACACAACAGGTGGTTATGACTTGTTCATCAAGATTTATGCTTACAACAACCATCACCTGCTCAACATCATTCACGACAAATTGCAGCCCCTGGGCCTCTCACGCAGCGAGACTATCATCTCGTTTAACGCCGTGATAGACCGTCCGCTGCCCATCACCGACTTTCCGAACGAAAAGGAAGAGGATGATGAAGAGGCCAACGGCGATACCGCTGAATAGCCTGACACTAACAAGCCTTCGTGCCCCACTGTCGTCAAACGACAGCTTTCTTGGCATGAAGGCTTTGCTTTTTATATACTAAGACTAGCCGCAACAGCATCACTCATCTGCCGAGATGACGCAAAGCACCATCACCAGAAAAACAATAATGCCCTTTCTGCCACCTGAAATAGGCATTTTCGCCCTCCTAGAATGGCCCTTTTGCGCAACAAAATGCATATTTTCTCTTAGCCCCCAAGTCAAAATGCCTTAAGCAGAGGCTGTCAGCTCAAAGCATGAGCACCCTGACCTCAGCATTGGTCATGGGCTTTATCTCGTTCATGGGTTTCTTGAAATAAACGCTCTGTATGGCTTTGTTCACTATACCGTGCCCCACGGCAAGCACCGTCTGGTTGGGATATGTGGTCTTGATATAGGTAAGGAAGTTCTGCGCACGGGCCTTGAGATGCTCCAGCGGCTCCACATCATCGGGCCATTTGGCATCCTTCAGGTCGGGTATATACTTACCCGTGAAGCTACCCCTNNCAACAACGGCGTTTGCTCCACCTCTTTGCCATGAGGCTCTGCTATGATTTCGCAAGTCTGAACGGCCCTGTGCAAGTCGCTCGACACGAAGGCATCTATAGGCTCCTGCGCCATCTGCCGGCTCACCTGGCGTGCCTGCTCAAAGCCCACCTCATCTAGTTTGCCCTGCACCTGACCCTGCATAATGTGATTTTTGTTATCCTCCGTCTCACCGTGACGTACCAAATACAATTTTACCATCTCTTAAAATTTTTGTGCAAAAGTAGCAAAAAGCAATGATAAAAAGCACTGGCAAGCCATTTTTTTTGTATTTTTGCAAAAAACAAGAAGCTAAGATGAAGATATTGCAAAGTTCATTATTCCGCGCCCTGGTAGCCATCGTGGTGGGCGCGCTGCTCATAGTCTATCGTGAGACGGCCACGCGCTGGCTCACCATTCTCATTGGTGTGCTCTTTCTGGTGTCGGGCATCGTGTCGTGCATCACCTATTATTATGCCAACGAGCGGTTCAACAAGCTCATAGCCGAGGCTGAAGGCCAAACCGGAGCCACGAAGCCCAACCGCCCCACCCTGCCCATTGTGGGCGTAGGCAGTGCCCTGCTGGGCGCCATACTGGCCCTGATGCCCGAGAGCATGATAACGTGGATGGTATATTTGCTGGCCGTCATCCTCATTCTGGGAGCCGTGAGCCAGTTCGTCACCCTGGCCAAGGCCCGCAGCTATGCCACCGTGCCCATACTCTACTGGCTCTTTCCGCTCATCATTCTGGGCACCGGCATCTACATCCTGGCCCGCCCCATAGAGGCTGCATCGCTGCCGTTGCTGGTGCTGGGCTGGTGCATGGTGCTCTATGGCGTGGTGGAAATACTGAACACCATACAGGTTTACCGCATGAAGAAATACTTTGAAAAGACCCATGTCATGACCGAACGCCCGATAGCGCCTGCAGAAGATGCCGAGGCTGAGGAGGTGAGCAGTGAGAGCGACGGGGCAAAGAAGGAATAACCAGCGAGCGCGCCCTATGCAAGGCGGGGGTGTTCGTAGCCGTACGCAAGCTATGAAGAGTATTTTGCTTCATGAATAATTAATTGTGGTTAACGCTCCTTGCATACATACGACAGTGTGCCCCCACTGGTTGCGTGCAATTTAATTAATGGCCAGCAGGTTCTACCTGCGAAAGTAGGGACACTCGTTCGAGTGTCCGCATTCTTGTACAGTAGTTACATAACAGCGGATGTACTGTGCTATTCTTTGCTTGCAAACGGCTATATAACTAAAGTTTCCCACTTGC
>DLDC01000230.1 GCA_002480935.1 Prevotella sp. UBA7782
AATAGTTGTATCTTTGCCACCAATAAACAAATCGTAAATATCTGTTCTTCATTGTAAGAATAATTTAAATTCTACTGTTGTGCGGTCTAAACAACTCTTTTTATTATTACTGATGTTCGTTTCCTTGCTGCCTTTGGGCGTGGCAGCCTCCGAGCATTCGGGTGCAAAACGCTACAAAGTGTCGGCTTGCGACTGGATGATGCTCAAGCGTCAGAAACTGGGCGCAGTGACCAGAGCCAGTGAGATAGGGGCTGACGGCCTTGTGGTAGACATGGGCCCGTTGGGCAATAGGGTCCGCTTTGAGAGCAAGTTGGGCGACAGGCAGTTTGTGCGCAATTTCCTTCATACGGCAGACTCCCTGCACATAGGCATATCCTCAGTGGCTATGAGTGGCTTCTATGCGCAGAGTTTTCTTAAACGTGCCAATTACGTGAGCCTTATCCGGCAATGTCTGGATGCCTGCCAGACGCTGCAAACCAACGTAGCCTTCTTGCCTCTTGGCGGTTGTGGCAACACATGGCAGGCGCAAGGAGCCGATCATGACAGCCTGGTGGCCCGTCTGCATGTGGCCGGCGAGATGGCCAGAAAGGCCGGAGTGGTGATAGGCATACGCACGGCGCTCAGCGCAGAGGCTAACCTGCAGCTGCTCAAGGAAGTGAAGAGCAAAGGCATTAAAATATTCTATAGCTTTCAGGATGCAGTAGACAATCATCGTGACATCTGCCACGAGCTCACCCTTTTGGGCCGTAAGAACATTGTGCAGATACTTGCCACCAACACCGATGGCGTGAATTTGATAGACGACAAGGCCATCGACATGCTTAAAGTAAGGCACACGCTTGACGCGATGAAGTGGAAGGGATGGCTCGTTTTGGAGCGCTCGCGCGACGCGCAACGAGTGCGTGACGTGGTTTACAACTTCAAGCGCAATGCCTGCTATCTGCATACGGTGTTTAAATAAGGTGCTGGCGTGTGCCTGAATGATGAATCTGAAACAATAACTTTAAACAATGTAATATGGACAAACAACTTTCTATTTCGCATTTTGGCAAGGTTCTGCTGTCTTTCTGTACGGCAGCTGTGCTCTTGTCATCGTGCGCCATTGACGGATATGATGATGAGCAGTTCGAGCGCACTTCCGGTGTTCAACTTGCTTCTCCGGCATCTGACGATATCACCATAACGCCTAATGCCGACGGAACGCAGATGACCATAGCCTGGCCCGTGGTGCCTGGGGCAGGTGGCTTCCTTGTATCGCTCGTCAATGACGCCGATCCCGGCAATCCCGTTGTGAAGGATAGCGTTGTGGATGGCAGCAAAGTGGTGCTTCCGCGCATGGAAGACCAGGAGTATACCTTCACCATTCGCACGCTTGGCAATACCGAACTAGACAACACTGAGGCTGCTGAGGCTACCAATAAGGTGTTCTCTACCTTCGCTCCTGCCTATGCCACTATTCCTGACGGTACCGACCTGACTGTTTACTTCCAGGAGAATCCGCTGCCGGATGGCGTGAGCCGTGATGAGAAACCCTTCGACCTTGTGGCCGGCGGACATTACACCATGTCGGGCAACATCGACTTCCGTGGCAACAGAGCAGCTCTCAGGTGCACCAACGAGGCTAACCCTGCTACCATAACCATTAGCGGTGATGCCAGCATCAAGACCTATTCGGGCTTGCTGCTCAAGAATTTGGTGCTCAATTGTGCCGATGAAACCAACCCGCTTATACAGCTTGACAACGATCCGGATGAGTCTATCAAAAATCTGGTTTCCACTAAGGGCAATTATTATTACATACTTGACCCGATGCGAATAGTCAACTGTAAGATAAACGACTTGGCAGATGAAGTGATAAACGCTAACAAGACAAACTACTGCGTCACCAACTTCATCGTAGACAACAGCGTGTTCCGCTTCGCTACATCATCCTCTATGTCAAGCTCTACTTACTTTGATATGTATAGCAACGGAGGTGTTGAGTACTTCAAGGCAACCAACTCAACGTTCTACAACACCACTTCTCATGAGATGAAGTACTTCTTGCGCTACAACAATGCCTTCCGTCCCGACCGCCAAGGCTATACGGATGGCTCGGTAGAATTCTCTAACTGTACCTTCTATAATATAGTGAAGAGCGGGCAGATATGCAACTACGGTGGCTGGAAGTCTTCTAACGGAGTGAAGTATATATTGAAGAACAACATCGTTGTCAATACAGGCAACAAGCAGTTTGTGCGTCGATTCTTTGGCGGTTCATCTTGGGATAATGTTCTGAGCGCCGGTGGCTCTACCGTAGAGTATAACACTTACTTCATCGACGGTGCTGATGCATGGACCATGCCCGATGCCTCAGATCCCACAACATGGACGGGTGAGGCCCAATATGACAAGAGTGGCACCATCGTTGCAGGCGATCCGGGCTTCAAGGATGCCGACAACGGCGACTTTACTGTCTCTGGCGCCGCACAAATACAGAATAAGTGTGGTGACCCACGATGGATAAAATAACTAAGAACCTATACGATTAGAAAATGAAGAAGAACTATATAAAATCTATAGCCATGGCGGCAGCACTCGCATGCGCCGCTCCGGCTTTGGCCCAAAGCCAGCACACAGTAAGTGGTACTGTTGTTGACGAGAACGGAGAACCCGTTATCGGAGCCACCGTGCGGGCTGGCAAAGTTGCCACTGTGACCGATCTTGACGGTAGATACAAGCTTGATGTTCCGGCCAACACCAAGGTTACCATCTCTTATATTGGTTATAAGGACGCTACAACAACGGGCGGACGCGTGCAGATGAGTGCTGCCAAGACCGACCTCGACGAGGTGGTTGTAGTGGGTTATGGCACACAGAAGAAGGCGCATCTCACCGGTTCGGTGGCCACTGTGCCTATGGACGAAATCAGCGATCTGTCTTCCGGCGGCCTCGCCACCACCCTGAGCGGATTGATGAACGGCGTGAGCGTGAGCGGAGGCAATGGCCGTCCGGGCGAGAACGCTACTATTACGGTGCGCGATGCCAACTCTCTGAGTGCCATCGGATCAACCACTCAGCAGCCTCTTTTCGTTATAGACGGCTACATCTATCCTAATGATGTGAAGGTGGGAAACTCTTATCAGAACCTCGGTGCCGAGGCTTTCAACAATCTGGACCCCTCTGAGGTGGAGAGCATCAGCGTGCTGAAGGATGCTTCGGCAGCCGTTTATGGAGCGCGTGGTGCCAACGGTGTTATCCTGGTTACCACCAAGCGAGGCAAGGTGGGCGCGCCAGTCATCAGCTATAACGGCACGTTCGGCTTTACTGACGAGGTGGCTAGGCCCAAGATGTTGAGCGCTTATGACTACGGAAGACTATACAATGCCATCACAGCAGCCGACCCTACCAACACCACTCTAAATCATAAGACGGCTCTGTTCCAGGCTGATGAGCTCGAAGCTATGAAGAACCTGAACTACGACTTGCTCGATAAGTACTGGGAAACAGGCTTCACACAGAAGCACAGCGTGAACGTTAGCGGTGCCAGCGACCGTGTGAACTACTTCGCAGGCATCAGCTATTTCGACCAGGATGGTAACTTGGGACGGCTCGACTATAACCGTTTCAACTATCGTGCCGGCGTAGATGTGAAGGTGAGCAAGTGGTTGGGCGTGAGCCTGAACGTGAGTGGCGACGACGGAAACCATGAGACTCCGTTTGTGAAAGTGGGCGGTTCGAGCGCCGAGAAGGAGTATAACCTGCTGCTCACGCGCCCCCGTTACATCCCTGAATATCTCGCTGACGGTATAGCTCCCATGGTGCTGGGGCCTGACAACACCGATTCTAACTCTAACCAGGATTATAGTTTCAGCGTGTTGCAGAACAATGGCGACTACAGCAAGACCAAGACAACGAACTCAACCCTGAATGCCAGCGTCAACTACGACTTTGGTTGGAGCAAGATTCTCAAGGGCCTGAAGCTCTCGTTCAGCTACAGCAAGAGCGTAAGCAACGAGAAAACAAACCAGGTGGGCTCACAATACACCATCTATAAGATGAACGAACGCTTCGGAAGTGGCAGTCACCTGTATACTCCTTTCGGTGATTACACCGACGTAGATTATTATTATTCTGATGCCAATCTCAACCCTGCCACGGTGTCTAACGGCAACTATCTGTCACGCACCATGACGCGCGCAGACAACTATCAGATGAACTTCACCGCTCAGTATAGCCGTAACTTCGGCCAGCACCACATTCAGGGCCTGTTCTCTATCGAGCGCAGCGAGGCCGAAAGTGAGTATCTCACCGGCCAGGTAACGCAACCCACCGAGTATTCTACGGGTCAGAGCAACGGCGTTAAGGACGGTAGCCAGCAGGCAACCACCTTTACCCGCTACGAGAGTGGCGACATGAGCTACATCGGACGTATCAATTACTCTTACGCCGACAAGTATCTCTTCGAGGCTTTGCTGCGTGCCGACGCCTCCACCAAGTTTGCTCCGGAGAACCGTTGGGGCTACTTCCCCGCAGTGAGTGCCGGTTGGGTGATGAGCGAAGAGCCCTGGTTCAAGAACAATGTGCATTGGGTTGACTTCCTGAAGTTGCGT
>DLDC01000108.1:0-164 GCA_002480935.1 Prevotella sp. UBA7782
AACTTTGGCGGCCACACCTATGCGGCAGGACTCACGCTGAAGTGGAGCGACGTGAAGAAATTCAGAATGCGCTTTCAGAAATACGTAGAGGAGCACATACAGCCTAAGCAGAAAGAGCCCATCCTGAACATCGATGCCAACATCGACTTTAAGGACATCACCAA
>DLDC01000108.1:179-4226 GCA_002480935.1 Prevotella sp. UBA7782
GAAGAAGTTCGCACCCTTCGGACCGGGCAACATCAAGCCCCTCTTCTGCACCGAGCATGTTTACGACTTCGGCACGAGCAAGGTGGTGGGTCGCGAGCAGGAGCACATCAAGCTCGAACTGGTAGACTCTAAGTCCAACAACGTGATGAACGGCATAGCCTTCGGGCAAAGCGCGTCGGCCAGATATATCAAGTCTAAGCGCAGCTTCGACATTGTCTACACCATAGAAGACAACATCTTCAAGCATGGTGCCGTGCAACTGCAGATAGAAGACATCAGGCCCAGCGAGGGCGAAGCAAACAAATGAGCAAGGCATGACAGGCGAGGAACAGAAATATGCCGCCCTGCTGAAGCAATATTGGGGCTACGACAGCTTCAGGGGCATACAGCTGCAAATCATCAAGAGCATCTGTGCAGGGCGCGACACACTGGGGCTGATGCCCACAGGAGGCGGTAAGTCGATAACCTTTCAGGTGCCGGCACTGGCGCAAGAGGGCGTGTGCATCGTCATCACACCGCTCATCGCACTGATGAAAGACCAGGTGCAGCACCTCAAGGCAAGGGGCATACGCGCAGCAGCCATCTACTCTGGCATGACGCACAACGAGATTGTGCAGACGCTTGAAGATGCCGTCTATGGTGGCATCAAGCTGCTCTACGTGTCGCCTGAGCGCCTCGCGTCAGACATCTTCCAAGTCAAGCTTAAGCACATGAAGGTGAGCTTCATCACCGTAGACGAGGCTCACTGCATCAGCCAGTGGGGATATGACTTCCGGCCCTCGTACTTGCAGATAGCCCAGATAAGAGATTTTGTGCCCGATGCTCCCCTGTTGGCCCTCACCGCAACGGCTACGCCGGAGGTGGTTACCGACATTCAGCATCAGCTGAAGTTCAAGACCGAGAATGTTTTCCGGATGAGCTTCGTGCGCAAAAACCTGGCTTATGTGGTGCGCGAAACCGAAGACAAGGCAGCGCAGCTGGTTCACATCCTGCGCTCCATGCCGGGCAGTGCCATCGTTTACGTAAGGAGCAGAAGGCACAGCAGCGACATTGCCAAGATGCTGAACGAGCAGGGCGTGAGCGCGACTTTTTATCATGCCGGGCTGGAACCCGTTGTGAAAGACATGAGACAAGACAAATGGCAACACGACAAGGTGCGCGTCATGGTGGCCACAACGGCCTTCGGCATGGGCATTGACAAGCCCGACGTGAGACTGGTGATACACACCGACTGTCCGAGCTCGCCTGAGGCCTATTTTCAGGAGGCAGGTAGGGCCGGCCGCGACGGAAAGAAAGCCTATGCCGTGCTGCTCTACAACCGCAACGATGAGCAGAAGCTCAGAAAGCGGGTTACTGACACTTTTCCCGACAAACAACTGATAAGAGACGTGTACGACCATCTGGCCTACTTCTTCGAAGTGGGCGCGGGAAGCGGCAACATGGCGCGGTTTGAATTCAACATCGACAAGTTCTCCGTGGCGTTCAAGCACTTCCCCGTACAGGTAAACTCGGCCTTGCACATTCTGCAACAGGCTGGCTATATCGATTATGAGACCGACCCCGACACCAAAGCACGCGTGAAATTCATTCTTACGCGCGAAGAGCTTTACAGGCTAGACCGCTCTACGGGAAAGGAGAGGGCTGTCATCGATGCCTTGCTGCGCAACTATGGCGGACTTTTCACTGACTATGAATATATAGATGAGGGATATGTGGCACAAGAGGCCGGACTGACGCACGACGAGACTTACCAAGCCTTGAAGCAACTCAACAACAGTCGCATCATCAGCTTCATACCCCGCAAGAACATTCCCATCATCACGTACACGCAAGACCGCGTAGAGGGTAAAGACTTGGTCATCAGCAAGGAGGTGTATGAGAAGCGAAGAGAAAGGTTTGAACAGCGCATAGATGCCATGCTGAGATACATGAGAAACGACAAGGTGTGCAGAAGCCGACAGCTGGTGCACTATTTTGGTGAGGAAGAATCAACCGATTGCGGTATATGTGACGTGTGTGCCGGCAGAAAGAGCAGGCCTGTTACGGCAGATGAGATGAGTGCCATCACCTCGCTGCTGGCCGACGGCAAAAAGCATGACCTGGCCGAGCTGATGAATCTGAAGATGGACAGCGAGAGGATAGACAAGGCTCTACGACTGCTTGCCGCAGAAGAAAAGATTGTGGTTGACGCCTCATCTATCATGAAGAACTAATCCTGGGCAGCACAAAAAGATGCTCTGACGAGGACTTATATATAAGGTGTAAGCGCTACAAAAGCAAGACGCGCCCATGGCAGATGCGCTTACAAGCCATTGATTTCAAGAACCTTAGGTTCATCAACAACAATTACACGTCGCCACCCCAACCTTTCGGCCACTCTTCGGCGTCATCAAAGGGGCCACGAACCGTTTAACTGGCCATACACGAAATGAGGGGACACGCCGTCACAGCGCACCCCCTCCACATTAATGTCCAACATTATATACAAGAAATATCAATAGATTTACTTTTCATTTTCGGGTCTTAGCTTGCGCACAGTGACAGCAGCCTGCCACATCTCCATGTTGCGCATAGCCTCAAGTTCCTTGTTAAGCCCTTCACGATAGCCCTCCTTGGAGTTGGAGTCGATGGAGATCTGCGCCTCCTGACCCGTCTTTACGCTTAGATACAGCCACTCCATGACCGGCTTAATGGCACTCTTGAACCTCGGAGCCCAATCCAGGGCGCCCCGCTGGGCCGTCGTTGAGCAGTTGGCATACATCCAGTCCATGCCTTTCTCGGCAAACAGCGGCATCAGACTCTGTGTGAGCTCTTCTACTGTCTCATTGAAAGCCTCTGAAGGAGAGTGTCCGTGCTCTCTCAACACATCATACTGTGCCTCCAACAGGCCCTCTATGGCACCCATCAGCGAGCCGCGCTCACCGGTAAGGTCGGATGTAGCCTCCTTGACGAAGGTGGTTTTAAACAGATAGCCGGCTCCTATGCCGATGCCAAAGGCTATTGTCTTTTCCTCGGCGTGCCCTGTGGCATCCTGATATACGGCATAAGAGCAGTTCAAGCCCCTACCCTCCTTAAACATAGTGCGCAGACTCGTACCAGAGCCCTTAGGCGCTACCATGATGACATCAATATCTTTTGGAGGTACAACACCGGTGCGGTCATTCCACGTAATGGCAAATCCATGCGAATAGTAAAGCGTCTTGCCCGGCGTGAGATATTTCTTTATCTTGGGCCAAACAGCTATCTGTCCGGCATCTGAAAGCAGCATACATATAATAGTGCCTTTCTGCACAGCCTCTTCGATAGAAAAAAGCGTCTTGCCTGGTTCCCATCCGTCGGCCACAGCCTTCTCGTAGGTCTTGCCCGGCCTCTGTCCTACTATCACATTAAATCCATTGTCGCGCAGGTTACCTGCCTGACCAGGTCCCTGAATACCGTAACCTATAACGGCAATCGTCTCGTTACCCAGCACCTCACGTGCTTTCTCTAATGAAAACTCTTTACTTGTGACAACCGTTTCTGTCACGCCTCCAAAATTCATTTGTGCCATAATCGTACTCCTTTTAGCCAACCACGAGTGGTTGAAGTTGTTTATTTTATAACTAAACGTGCTGCAAAGGTACGGAATTAAAAGCAAACAAACAAATTTTATTTCAAACTTTTACGAAATTAAGCAAACTTCTGCACACTTCGGTTTCATTCGTGTCATTTTCCGACGATTTTGTTATCTTGATGCGGTATGTTTCATTATCATCTCCTTTTTCCTGATAAAAGTGCAACACATCGCCTTGATGCGACTCAGCAACATAGGCTATCTCAAAACGGCGCAGTTTGTGCTGCGCATACCACGACACGGGAAAGAGGTCGAGCACATGGTCGATGTATTTAACGGAATTGATGTGGCCGTTGATGTCTACGTCGCTATATCCCGTCTCCAACGAGCGCTTGAGTTGCAGGTCACGGCCTATCTTCACACGCGACGGCTGATCGATGGGACACACTCTCTCATCGTCTATATAGCTCTTGATGAGTCCGTCCCTGATGGCA
>DLDC01000108.1:4240-6286 GCA_002480935.1 Prevotella sp. UBA7782
TATCATAGCCCACATGCTCCTTCCATAGCCATAAACATGGTCATGACCATCGTGCACCCGGAAATTACGTGAAGTGAAATAACGCATGGCACCGTCTACCCATGTATCTATGAAGAAGCGGTCGTCCATCTTCGGCATATCTGTCATCTCTATAGCCAGTCGGCTGAGCACCCATGTCTTGTGCTGAGGGTTCAGGTAATCCATTCCGAAGCCACGTTCCTGAGAGTGAAACTCAGCCGCATTAAGCATACAGTTGCCCAAATGTCCAAGAAAGATATGCTTGGAGAAATCACAGTGAAAAGGCTCTGCCATGAAGGCATAACTAGCCATCTTGTCTTGTATGTCCATATTTCTTAGAAAGAAAAAATCCGTTAGTATTACAAAATTACTAACGGATAATCTCACAGAATATTATTTTTCGTCTTGTCCATAAAGATAGTCGGCAACGGGATCTTCATAACTTCGTGTCAGCGCGATGCGCCCGCTGCGCGTGTATTGCAACAGGCAGCCAAAGTTGTTCAGGCTCTTGAAGAGGCTCATCACATCTTCGGTTAGTCCGGCCAGCAGCACGGTGCTGTACACAGGGTTCACTTCCAGCATACTGGCCCCATGGTGACGGATGCACCGGCTTATCTCCTGATTGTCGAGCAACATGGGTGTAGCTATCTTGTAGAGTCCCACCTCATGAATGAAGAGCTGGTCGTCGGTATAATAATCGGCCTTGATAACATCTATCTTCTTCTCTATCTGCTTCGTCAGCTTCACCACCTCATCGGGGTCGCTCCATGCCGTTATGGTGTACTTATGGATGCCTGATATGCTAGAAGCCGAAACATTCAGGCTCTCTATATTGATTTGCCTCCGGGTGAAGACGGCCGTTATCTGATTGAGCACGCCCGCCGTATTCTCCGAGTAAACCAATAAAGTATATAGTGTCTTGCCTTCCATAATTGCTATTACATTATATTATATATCCAAATGCAGCTGCATCTCGTCGACACTCATTCCGGGTGGCGTCATGGGCAGCACGTTTTCATCTTCCTTCACGGCACATTCCAGCAGATAAGGTCCTTTGCTGTCGAGCATGGCTTTCACCTCGTTGTGCAGTGTCTTGCGGTCTTTAGCCAGGCCGTAGCCTATGCCATAGGCTGCGAAAATCTGCTCATAATGAGGATTCATCATGTGCGTGAACGACCGGCGATGGCCAAACATCAGGTCCTGCCACTGCCTCACGTTGCCCAGATAATGGTTGTTGAGCAGCACAATCTTCACGGGAGCTTGCTGTTCCATGATGGTGCCCAGCTCCTGAATATTCATTTGCAAGCCACCGTCGCCTGTGAAAAGACATACGGGGCGTTGTGTAGCGAAGGTAGCTCCCACGGCAGCCGGCAAGCCGAAACCCATGGTGCCGAGCCCTCCACTGGTGACGATGCTTCTGGGATGACGATAACAGAAATACCTGCTTGAGAACATCTGGTTGAGCCCCACATCATTCACCAGCACAGCCTCAGCGCCATCTGTCTGAGCCACCTCGTTCACCACCTCGCCCATCAGCAGCGGTCCTGACTGGGGATGTATGGCGGGCTGTATTACCTCTGCCTGCTCTTTATCCCACAACGGCTTGAACGACGCTATCCATTCAGCATGCTGTGAAGGTTCAATAAGTCGTGTAAGAGCCGGCAACGACTCCTTACAGTCGGCTATGACAGCCACGTCGGCATGAACATTCTTGCTTATCTCAGCCGGATCTATGTCCAGATGTATGATTTTAGCCTGCCGTGCATACGTAGCCAGATTGCCCGTCACGCGGTCGCTGAATCTCATTCCTATGGCTATGAGCACATCACACTCTTGCTGCTTCACATTGGGAGCATAGTTGCCGTGCATGCCCAACATACCCATGTTGAGCGGATGATCTGTGGGCAAAGCCGACAATCCGAGGAGCGTTCGGGCTGCGGGGATGTTGCCTTTCTCCAGAAATTGGGCCAGTTCCTTCTGCGCTCCACCCAGTTCCACCCCTTGTCCTATCAGGGCAAAGGGTCTGCG
>DLDC01000124.1 GCA_002480935.1 Prevotella sp. UBA7782
TGAGTGCCGGTTGGGTGATGAGCGAAGAGCCCTGGTTCAAGAACAATGTGCATTGGGTTGACTTCCTGAAGTTGCGTTCAGGCTTCGGTCTGACGGGTCGTGACAACACCTATGCATGGCAGTGGATGCAGGTTTACGCCCAGGATAAGAACCACGGAACGGTGTTCGGCAACAACGGAGTGGATGCCGGAAGCCGTATCGACATCAATAAGAACATCTCAGCCGTTAACCGTGGCGTTACGTGGGATAAGTCTTATAAGTTCAACTTCGGTGTTGACGCCCGCTTCCTCAAGCAGCGTTTGGGCGTAACGTTTGATGCTTACCGCATCTGGAACCGTGATATGCTCTTGAAGCTTGCGCAGGCTGTAGACTTCACCATCGGTACACAGAGTGCCGCAGTCAATGAAGGCGAGATGGACAACTGGGGTTATGAGCTCGCGCTTACTTGGCGTGACAAGATAGGAAAGGACTTCAAGTACCACATCGGCCTGAATACCGGCTACAGCGACAACAAGGTGCTCAACATGGACTGGGCTACCAGCTACCTGTACAAGAGCATCCAGTATGGCGGCCGTACCGACATCGGCACGTGGGGCCTGCAGTGCATCGGCATGTTCCGTTCGTTCCAAGACATCGACGAGTACTTCGAGAAATACCATATCACCAAGTATCTCGGCATGACCAAGGACCAGATACGTCCCGGTATGCTTATGTATAAAGATGTAAGAGGCAGCAACGGTCTGGGCGGACCCGATGGAGAGGTGAACGTAGACGACGATCAGGTGCAGCTGTCACACCGCAGCAACCCTTATGGATTTACCATTAACGCCGGCGCAGAGTGGAAGCAGCTCTCCTTCTCTTTCCAGTTCCGTGCAGCATGGGGTGGCTATACGGTGCTGCCGGGTGCCGCTCTTAAGAACGACGGACTGGCTTACACCAACATGCCTTCGTTCTGGAACCCCGACAACATGTTCGTTTATCAGGATATATATGATGGCAGCGGCAACCTCGTCATGAGCGAGAACCGTGATGCTTATTATCCTAACCTGGCCTATGCCAGCGTAAACTCAGTGGCTTCTTCGTTCTGGCGCGTCAGCGCAGCCAGCGTGCAGCTCTCACGTTTCACGCTTGCTTATGCTCTGCCTAAGGCTTGGGTAAGAGCCATCGGGCTGCAAAGTGTAAGGTTTAACCTCACGGGTCAGAACCTCATCAACTTCTATAACCCCTATCCAGACCACTTCATGAACCCAATGGCAGGCAGCTATGGCTCTTATCCTAACCTGCGCAAGTGGACCCTGGGCGTGAATGTTACTTTCTAATGTACAATTCATTTAATGTCATAAACATGAAATCAACAGTCAAATATATGGGTCTCGGCCTCGTTGCGGTCATGGGGCTGTCAGCTTGTAGCGACAACTTCCTCGACGACAAGAAAAACTATGACAACGTGACCTCCGAGATATACAATTATGAAACAGGCGTTATGACCCGCCTGAATCAGGTTTATTACATGTGCCTGCCCGATGTAAACAGGAGCGAGGATTGGCGTAATCCGTCTGTAGGTACGAAGGATGACTTCAGCGGTTCGACCGAAGAGTATAGCGGTCTGACCAGTTTCACCAACCCAACCATAGAGCTCACCTCTGACGGGAGCAATCAGGTGGGCGACTATATAGAGGGTACGAAGACCAATATACAAGAGTCTGTGTATGGCCGCATACGCGACATCAACGATTTGATAGCCGGTGTTGAGGGTGGCACATGCTCTGATGCTGTCAAGGCAAAGGCCCTGGGACAGGCTCACTTCTTCCGGGCTTGGTGCTATTATCTGCTGTTCCGCCGCTACGGTGGCGTGCCTGTTGTGACGGAGGTGCAAAACCCTGTAGAGGGCGTTCACAACGAAAGGCGCACTGCCAAGTATGTGAAGGACTACATTCTTTCAGAGCTTGACCAGGCTGCCAAGATGCTCGCGCCTTACACCATGAACGGTGGTTGGGACGCAAGCGACTTCGGACGCGTCACCACCGGCACCGCCCTGGCTCTGAAGGGCCGCGTGCTGCTGCTCTGGGCCAGCCCGCTCTTCAACCGCGCCAACGATGTATCGCGCTGGGAGAATGCCTATGAGACGATGAAGGCAGAGAAAGACTCCATCGATGCTTGCGGCTATTCGCTCTATCAGACGGGCAGCAACGTTAACGGTTCAGACTTTGCCATGCAGTTCCTGCAGCCGGCTCAGAACCCCGAGGCTGTGTTCGTGACCCTTTACAACACCTCTGCCACGGGCGAAGGTGGTGGCTTGGGCGATGCCGATAAAAACTCATCATGGGAGCGCTGGGTACGTCCTAAGAACACCACAGGCTCTGGTCTGAACGCTTCTGCCATGATAGTAGACGAGTTCCCCATGGCCGATGGCAAAATACCTGCAGGAACCGGCACCTATACCAAGTTGGAAACATCGTCTGAGAGCTATGACAAAGACGTGCCATTCGTGAGCCGCGACCCCCGCTTCTACCGCACCTTCGCCTTCCCCGGCTTCCGTTGGGCTTACAATGGTACGGGTGCCAGCAAGGTTAACAACCTCTATCCTGACGACGGAGCCAACTACACACTATGGAACTACTGCTGGTTTACAACCGTTTCGGGCCGCGACGACATCGAGAGCTCGGACAATTACTTCAGCGACGGACTGCTCAACGAGGGCAAGTCGGGCGTGTATGTGCGCAAGCGCAGCGACGATTACGACATCAACAAGTCGCCTCTCTATTCGTTTATTGCCACTAACAGCAACGGTGGTTTTGCTCACTCAGGCCAGCAGTACATGGAGATACGCTATGCCGAGGTGATACTCAACCTTGCCGAGGCAGCATGTGGAGCAGGCCATCTTGACGAGGCCGTGAAGTATCTGCAGATGATTCGTGCACGCGCAGGCTATACAGCAGCCGACAACTATGGTCTTCAGACCAACCTGACCAGCGACCAGGCCACTTGCATGAGCGCCATTCTATACGAGCGTCAGATAGAGTTCGCCTACGAGGGCAAGCGCTATGAGGACATGCACCGCTGGCTGCTCTTCGATGGTGGTGCCTACTTCGATCAGATACCCGGTGCTCCAGCTTCATGGAAGCTCACCGGCTGGGGCGGCAACACCTGCACGTGGCTTGGCGTGAAGCCTCTCAACGGTCAGCGCAGAGAGAACATGGTGTTCCGCGTAAGCAACGACTTCAGCAACGGCCTGGGTGGCATTACAGCAGCCAGCGACCCATTGAAGGATGTTGAGCGCCCCGCAGGCGTAGACCTTCGCCAGCCTCTTGCCTCGCAACTTTCTACCTTGGCTGCATGGTATAAGGCCCACTTGGTGCGCAAGACGCAGAAGGGCGACGGCTACGACTCTGCCCACCAGCCCTACTATGTGCATTATTATCCCACCTATTATCTGCTGGGCTTCCCCAAGAAGGCTACAGACGATGCTAAGGGATTGGCACAAACCATTGGCTGGAAGGATGGCACAACAGGAGCCGAAGGCACCTTCGACCCATTGGCTGAGTAATCATCATTTTTTTAATCATTTTTCTTGGGAGCGCATCTTTCGGGGTGCGCTCCTTTCTTTTGCTACTTGGGCTGTGCCTTTCTGTACGCCTTGACTTATAACAGATTTACTTT
>DLDC01000095.1 GCA_002480935.1 Prevotella sp. UBA7782
CTCTCGCGGATGCTCTTATAGGCATCCTGCAGGTCGTATTTGCCCACCAGTCCGATATGCACCTCTTCGGTAGCATTCTTCATTCTTTCCAGGAAGTTCTTCCAGGGGCCGAGCGTCGGTGTGGCCCCAATGGGCTCGCCCACTTTCCTCAGAATGGCTGTGTCGAGTCCCTGATTCTGCATGTTAACCGGAACCTCATAGATGCTGGGCAGGTCCTCACTCTGGATGACACAGTCGAAGTCCACGTTACAGAAGGCGGCCACCTTCTTGCGCAGGTTGTCGCTGAGGTGCTTCTCCGTGCGCAGCACCAGCACGTCGGGCTGTATACCCACGCTCTGCAACTCCTTCACGCTGTGCTGTGTGGGCTTTGTCTTGAGCTCGCCTGCAGCCTTGAGATAGGGTATATAAGTAAGGTGTACGCTCACGGCACGCTTGCCCAACTCCCACTTCAGTTGCCTGATGGCCTCGAGGAAGGGCGCGCTCTCTATGTCGCCTATGGTACCTCCTATCTCTGTGATGACGAAGTCGTAGTGATACTTCTGCCCCAGGAGCTTGATGTTGCGCTTTATCTCGTCGGTGATATGCGGCACCACCTGAATGGTTTTGCCCAGATAGTCGCCCCGGCGCTCCTTGTCTATGACGCTCTTGTATATTCTTCCGGTGGTCATGGAGTTGGCCTTGGTGGTCTGAATGCCTGTGAATCGCTCGTAGTGTCCGAGGTCCAGGTCGGTCTCCATGCCGTCTACGGTCACGTAGCACTCACCGTGCTCATAGGGATTGAGCGTGCCGGGATCGATGTTAATGTAAGGGTCAAACTTCTGAATGGTGATGTTGTAACCTCTTGCTTGCAAGAGCTTACCGATGGAAGACGAGATGATGCCCTTTCCTAATGAGCTTACCACGCCTCCCGTAACGAAGATGTACTTAGTTTCAGCCACGATAGTTATAAGTTTTATTTAAAAGAAGATGGGGCCCGCGCCTCATCCTATAGAATTATATATAATGGTGCAAAGGTATGAAAAAAAAGCGAAACGTTGGCAATAACGGTCACATTTTTAGCCTTTCATGTCAATCTGCTCACCTGCGAGGCCGTGTGCCTGCACTTGGAGCGGGCGGGTGCTGCCACTCTGCCGCCCCACCCTGTCAGGCGTTTTGCCAGCCGTTGATGAAGTCGGCAGCCTGCATACGCCTCTTGCCGCTCTGTTGCAGCTCCAGCACCTGCAGCTGCCCGTCGGCACAGTTGGCATAGAGATTGCCGCCGTCTACCTGCATAGAGCCCGGCTCGCCGGTGGCCTTGCGCTGCGTCTTGGCCGTCTTAAAGATTTTCAGCACCGTGTCTTTGCCCTTGCGGTTATAGGTGGTCCATGCTCCGGGATAGGGCGACAAGCCGCGAATAAAGTCGTACACCCGCTTCTGCGGCTGCTGCCAGTTGATGCGGCAGGTGTCTTTGAAAATCTTGGGTGCTCCGTGCAGCTCCATGCCCTGGGCCAAGTTGTCTTGCGGTTCAGAGGGTATGGTGCCGTCGCCTTGCAGTATGAGGTTGATGGTTTCTATGGCAGCCTGCGCTCCTAAGCCCATCAGGCCGTCGTAAACATACTCCACGTCGGCGTCGTCGGGTATGGCGAAGCGCTTCTGCAGGATGATGCGGCCCGTGTCTATGTCGTGATCCAGGAAGAAGGTAGTAACGCCCGTCTCAGTCTCGCCGTTGATAACGGCCCAGTTGATGGGCGCCGCTCCGCGATACTGGGGCAGCAGTGCGGCGTGCACGTTAAAGGTGCCGAAGCGCGGCATGGCCCACACCACTTCGGGCAACATGCGGAAGGCCACCACCACCTGCAGGTCGGCGCGATAGCCGGCCAGCCGGCTCACAAAGTCGGGGTCCTTCATCTTCACGGGTTGCAGCACCGGCAGGCCCTGCGCCAAGGCATATTGCTTTACCTCACTCTGATGCAGCTGGTCTTGATGACGGCCCACAGGCTTGTCGGGTTGTGTCACCACTGCCACCACATTATAACCTCCTTCCACGAGGGCGCGCAGCGTGCCTACGGCAAACTCGGGTGTGCCCATAAACACGATGCGCAAGTCTTTCTTATCCATATATTCTGTTAACCTTGTCTGTAATTATCTTTTTGCCTCACGATAATGGCCTTTTTGCCTTGCGAAATAGGCCTTTTCGGCGTGCGAAATAGGCCTTTTCGACTAACAAGAACGGCCCTTTTGCCATCAGAACAGTTGTATCTTGTATCCCACGGTGAGCATCAGGGCGTCGTTGCGATAGTCGCCCAGCACCATCTTAGCCTTCTCGCTGTGCGCCATACGCCTGAAGGCTATGTCGTAACGCAGGTCGGCCTGCCATTGTCCCCACTCGTAGGTAACGCCCACGGGGAAGCTCAGGTCTTGCGAATGCATCTGGTCTTTGATGTCGGTATGGTTGCTGCCCAATGTTGCCTTGGCGCTCACCACGCGGGTAGCCCTTACTCCTGCGAAGACGCTAAGGGGCTTGGTGTGCAGCGGATACCAGTGAGCCAGCAGGTTGGTGTCTATCAGTCCGAACGAATAGTCGTATTTCTGTCCGCCGTAAGGCACGTTGGCGGCACCCTGATTGAGATAGTCTATGCCGATGGTCACTGAGAGTCTGGGCAGCATGACGCCCTCAAAGTCTACTCCGGCACGCACGCCGGGATGCATGTCGCCGCTATAGGTGATGTTAGACACGGCCATGCCCACGTGCGGAATGACGTACATGTCCCACTGGTTGTGCACGGCCTGCGGCTTGGTGTCTTGCTTCATGTCGTTTAGGGTCTCCTTGGCGGCCTCTGTTATTCGCTTCATCAGCGACTGCTTGTGCTGTGCCTGCGCCGTGAGCGTCACGGTAAGGGCGAGCAACAAGCTCACTGCTATTTTCTTGCTCATAAGGACTTATGTATAATTAACGTTGCAAAGATAGTTATAATTTTGTGCCCATGCAAATGTAAAACCAATAAATAACGCCTTTTTAGGGGGCTGAGACAAGCGTCGGGGCGGGTGCCGGGCATTATTTCTTTCGGCTTTTTGCGGTGGTTACGGCTATTTTCATTAACTTTGCACATCGATTATGCAGCGATATTTCATATACCTATCGTTCGACGGAGCTGCCTACCACGGTTGGCAGATACAGCCCAACGGCGTGTCGGTTCAAGAAAAACTTGAACAGGCTCTCGCCACTTTGCTGCGCCGCCCCACCCCAGTGACGGGGGCCGGACGCACAGATGCCGGCGTGCACGCCCGCATGATGGTGGCTCACTTCGACGCTCCTGAACCCCTCGAAGCCCCACAGCTGGCTTACAGGCTGAACCGCCTGCTGCCGCAAGACATTGGTGTGAGCCGCGTGGTGCCCGTGCCCGACGACATGCACGCACGCTTCTCGGCACGCAGCAGGCAATATCAGTATCGCCTGCACCTATATAAAGATCCGTTCTTGCGGCACTATTCTACGGAGATACATTACAAGTTGGACTTCGACTTGATGAACGCGGGAGCTGAGAGGCTCATCGGCACGCGCGACTTTGCCTGCTTCTGCAAGGCGGGGGCCGACTCTAAGACCACCATCTGCCAACTCACACACGCCCGGTGGGTGGAGGAGGCGCCCGGACAGTGGGTCTTTACTATAGAGGCCAACCGCTTTCTGCGCAACATGGTGCGCGCCGTGGTGGGCACATTGATAGAGGTGGGGCGCCACCGCATGACGCTGCAAGACCTAGACCGCGTGCTCGAGGGCGGACGGCGCAGCGATGCCGGCGAGAGCGTTCCGGCCAAGGGACTGGCTCTGACGAATATAATATATTGACTTGTAACAGGATAAAACAAATAAACGTATGTGGCTTTTACTGGCTTTTCTATCGGCTACGCTGCTCGGCTTCTACGACTCGTTTAAGAAGAAGTCGCTCACGGGCAACGCCGTCATCACCGTGCTGTTTCTCAACACGCTTTTCTCTACACTCATCTTCCTGCCCTTCATCGTGCTCTCTTACAGCACCCACTGTCTGGACGGCAGCATCTTTCACGTGGCAAGCGGAGGATGGGAGATGCACAAGTGGATTGTGCTCAAGAGCGTCATCGTGCTCACCAGCTGGACGCTCAGCTACTTCGGCATGAAGCACGTGCCCCTGACCATCTACGGCCCCATCAATGCCACGCGCCCGGTGCTGGTGTTGCTGGGCGCCATGCTCATCTACGGCGAGCGGCTCAACGTGTGGCAATGGATAGGAGTGCTGCTGGCCGTGGGCTCCTTCTTCATGCTCTCGAGAAGCAGCAAGCGCGAGGGCATCAACTTCGAACATAACGTTTGGATATGGTGCATAGCGCTCGGAGCCCTCGTAGGAGCAGCA
>DLDC01000217.1 GCA_002480935.1 Prevotella sp. UBA7782
TGCTCACAGGCTTTCTTGTTGCGTCCGCCCATGCCATACATATTGGCTGAGGGTCCGCCCAGGTCAGACAGATAGCCTTTAAAGTCGGGCATGGCCATGACCTGCTTCACCTCTCGCAGAATGCTCTCCTTGCTTCGGCACGTGATGAACTTGCCCTGATGCGCCGATATGGTACAGAAGGCGCAGCCTCCGAAGCATCCGCGATGTATGTTCACCGAGTGTTTGATCATCTCATAGGCCGGAATGGTCTTGCCCCGATACTTGGGATGGGGCAGACGGGTATAAGGCAAGTCGAACGAAGCGTCCAGTTCAGCCGTCGTCATAGGAGGGTAGGGCGGGTTCACCACCACAAACTTCCCGTCAACGCCTTGCAAAAGCCGCTGCGCGTGCATCTTGTTAGATTCCTCTTCTATGTGCCTGAAGTTCTCAGCCTCGGCCTTCTTGCTGGCCAAACATTCCTCGTGAGCGTGCAGCACGATGTCGTCGCTCCTCACACCCCCTGGAATATCGTTCTTCCTTACCAGAAACGCCGTTTGCGGAATGTCGTGTATCTCGCTCAGCGTTCTGCCCTCGTCCATCTCACGACATAGTTGCAGTATAGGCTTCTCGCCCATGCCGTATATAATAAGGTCGGCTCCCGAGTCACACAACACCGACTTGCGCAAGCTGTCCTGCCAGTAATCGTAGTGGGTGAGCCGTCGCATAGAGGCCTCTATGCCTCCCAGCACCACGGGCACGTCGGGGAAGAGCCGCTTCAGTATCTTCGTATATACGATGGTGGGATAGTCTGGTCGCATGTCGTGCCGGCCGTCAGGGCTGTAGGCATCCTCGCTTCTGAGTCTTCTGTTGGCTGTATAGCGGTTCACCATAGAGTCCATGCAGCCCGGTGCGATGCCGAAAAACAGTCTGGGCCTTCCCAACTTCTTGAAGTCACGAAAGTCGCCGTGCCAGTCGGGTTGGGGCACAATGGCCACCTTATAGCCCGCCGCCTCCAGCACACGGCCAATCACCGCGACGCCGAAAGACGGGTGGTCTATGTAGGCATCACCCGAAAAGAGAATTACATCAGGTACATCCCATCCTCGCAAGTCAAGCTCCTTGCGTGTGGTAGGCAGAAAGTCAGTTAGCCGATAGCGGGGTTGCTGCTGTGCGATAGTCATCAGTCAGTAACCTCTTGCTCGTCCACTTCATCCTTGGCATGGCTCTTCTCCCACTCCTCATACAGCTTTACGAGGTTGGTAAGTCCCAATGCCTTCATGTTCTGATTGTATATCACGTCCAGACACAGGTCCAGCAACGCTTTGTCCTGTCCTGCTTCAGACTCCAGCAGGGCGCGCACGTTGAGCTTCAACTTGTCTAACACGCTCTCGTCTACGATGCCGTTAGAGTCTATCAGCGCATTGAGCAGCTTATACTTACGCAGTGTTGCCAGGTGTGCGTCACTCACTTCTATGCTCCTTGTTCCGGAGGCGTTAGCTTGAATTTTATACATTACGTTAGAGTTTAATGATTTCAAATGTCTCTGTTGCTCCTTATGCCACGCAGCCCCTACGCATGGCTCTGTCGTGGTTCGGTGCTAGCAAAATTAAGCATTTTAGGCTTAAAACGCAAGTAATTGGGCAATATTTTTTTCGCCGGAGCCGTTATCGCGGCTTTCAGGCTTGTGCGTTTTGTCGCAAATGTCATTTTTTTTCAAGCCTTGACCAACCTTTTGAGTGCTGTTCGGCTCTACATTATATACCCCTGATTATTCCCATAGTCATATAAACATCCATGCCATTGTTTGGCGATTCGATATAAAACATTTACTTTTGCAGCGAGTTTCAGTAAGAATATATCATTAAGTAATATGAGCATATACACCATTATTCTGTCTGTCCTTGTGGCGGCAGAGCAACTTTACATTATGTTTTTGGAAACATTCGCTACGTCATCACGCCACACTTCCAAGGTTTTCGGAATAGACGAGGACGAGTTGAGCGGTCATCACATCTCCACCTTAATGAAGAATCAGGGCGTCTACAACGGCTTGATAGCCGTGCTGCTGCTTTTTGCTACCTTCAGTCACGATGAGTTGTGGACGCGTCTGCTCCTGGGCTATGTCGTCTTAGTGGCCATCTATGGTGCCTTGAGCAGCGATCCTAAAATACTTTTCAAGCAAGGCACACTTGCCATCATAGCCTTGGCGCTTAGCTTTCTGAGCTGAAGAAGCACCCCCTGAAACATGGCTGGTGTGTTGAGTTCTGAGCCTTCTGTAGTCGTTTTTGATGCTAAAATTAGTGAAATATTCACGAAAACAGCGATTAAATTTGCTTTGTAAGCGATCGCTGCCCGTACTTTAGATGTTGATTTCATGTCATTTCCTCACCAATTCCCTATCTCACGAATGATGGATTAACCATAAAAAAGACAGTTCTGGGCATGAACAATCGCTTTTTTTGCACATTATGACTAAGAAAAACAGCGTGATAGTGTATTATACTTTTTCAAAAATGTAATCGTAATTTTGCGCAAGTTAATACAGCTGATTTCAACGATACAGAGAGCATAGTGTGCCAAAAAGTATAACCAATTGATAATCATTCGCTTGTACGACGGTTGCGGACGCTCGAACGAGCGTCCCTACGGATTGAGTGTGGTTAGGGTGTTCGATGATTGTGTGGTGGGTGGACATTGAAAAACGGGCACCGAGAC
>DLDC01000104.1:0-1122 GCA_002480935.1 Prevotella sp. UBA7782
GCTGCCAAGCACCACATCATGGTGAACGCACATGAGGCCACTCGGCCCACCGGACTGTGCCGCACCTACCCCAACCTGGTGGGTAATGAGAGCGCAAGAGGTACAGAATATGAAGCATTTGGCGGCTCGCGCCCTGACCACACCGTGGTGCTGCCCTTCACAAGGCTGCAAGGCGGACCCATGGACTATACTCCCGGCATTTTGGAAACACAGCTCGGAACATGGAGCGACAACAAAAACTACGTGCATACAACACTGTGCGGACAACTGGCACTATACCTGACCATGTACAGCCCCATACAGATGGCGGCCGATCTGCCGGAGAATTACGCCAAGTATGACGATGCTTTCCAGTTCATCAGAGACGTTGCCGTAGACTGGGACGACTCTAAATATCTTGAGGCAGAGCCCGGCGACTACATCACCGTGGCACGTAAGGCAAAGGGAACCAACAACTGGTTCATCGGCGGAAAGTGCGATGAGAACGGCCATAAGTCGGTTATCAGGCTCGACTTCCTTGACAAAGGACGCACGTATGACTGCACAATATATGCTGACGGCAAAAATGCTGACTACAAGAATAATCCTAAATCTTACGTCATCACGCATAAAAAGGTGAAGAAGGGTGACACGCTGAGACTCACAGAAGCTCCCGGCGGCGGCTTCGCAGTATCTCTTCTCACCAAATAATAAACCTATTCAGATACACAAAAAAGATGAAAAAACATCTCTTGGCATCTATATTCACCATGCTGCTGCCCCTTTGCGCCAGCGCGCAAGACATCAATTCGATGTCGCTCGACTATACGAACCCGGTGGAATATTCACCCTCGGGCACCACGTTTCTGCTCTTCGCGCCAGAGAACAAGCAGCATGCGCCCATCCTGCGACTCTATCATGAGGGCGTAGGAGGCAAGCCTTTCAAAACCATACGCATGAAGCCTGTGGAGAACTATGGCTGGAAAGCCGAGGTGAAAGGCAACTTGAAAGACCAGTTCTACACCTTCGACGTGTGGGGAACGAAGCGCGACCACAAAGAGACTCCTGGCATATATGCACGCGCCGTGGGTGTGAACGGCGTGCGAGGTGCCGTTATCGACATGAACGAAACCAACCCCGTGG
>DLDC01000104.1:1173-3313 GCA_002480935.1 Prevotella sp. UBA7782
GAGCTGCACCACCGCGACTTCTCCATAGACGCGTCGTCAGGACTGGTGCATAAAGGCAAATATCTGGCACTGACAGAGCAGAAAGCCATCAACTATCTGAAGTCGTTGGGCGTGAATGCCATTCACATACTGCCGTCGTTCGACTTTGCTTCGGTGGATGAACAGAAGCCGTTTGAGCCACAATACAACTGGGGATACGACCCTTTGAACTATAATGTGCCCGAGGGCTCCTACTCGTATGATGCCTGTCAGCCCGAAAGACGCATCATGGAGTTCAAGCAAATGGTGCAGGCGTTGCACAAAGCGGGCATTCGCGTCATTCTGGACGTGGTGTATAACCACACGTTCAACATCGAGGGAAGCAGCTTTGAGCGCACTTTCCCTAAGGGATTTTATCGCTACACGGCCGACGGAAAGCCCAGCAACGGCTCAGGATGCGGCAACGAGACGGCCTCTGAGCGCACCCTGATGCACCAGTTCATGCTACAGAGCGTGAAATACTGGGCCCAGGAGTATCACATCGACGGCTTCCGCTTCGACCTGATGGGCGTGCACGACATCGCTACGATGAACGATATACGCGCCGAGCTGAATGCCATAGACCCCAACATATTCGTATATGGCGAGGGATGGAGCGCCGGAACATGCGCCTACCCCACCGACAAGCTGGCCATGAAAGCCAACATGCAGCAGCTGAAAGGCATAGCAGCGTTCTGCGACGACATGCGCGACGCCCTCAGAGGTCCTTTCTCTGACGATAAGAAGGGCGCCTTTCTGGCCGGCATACCCGGTGAGGAAGAGAGCCTGAAAGCAGGCATAGCAGGCATGATAGACCATCCGCAAGTGGACTACAGCAAGGTGAACTACAGCAAAAAGGCATGGGCCAGCGAGCCCACACAGATGATTTCCTACGTGAGTTGTCACGATGATATGTGTCTGACCGACCGCTTGCGCGCTGAGATGCCGGGCATAACAACCGATGAACTCATTCGTCTCGACTGTCTGGCACAGACAGCTGTGTTCCTCTCCCAGGGCGTTCCGTTCATGCTGTGCGGCGAGGAGATGCTCCGAACCAAGCAGGGCGTGCACAACTCCTTCAACTCTCCCGACTCTATCAATCATCTGGACTGGAACAACCTCAAGCGCTATCCGCAAGTGTTCAGCTACTATCAGCAGCTCATCAAGCTGCGCCACGACCACCCGGCATTCCGCTTAGGCTCGGCGCAACTGGTACGCAAGCATCTTGATTTTCTGCCCGTAGAGAACCCGTGTCTGGTAGCTTTCAGACTGAAAGATCACGCAGGAAACGACCAATGGAACAACATCATCGTCATACTGAACGGCAACAAAGAGGCCAAGACAGTGAGCGTGCCGCAAGGCAACTACACCGTGGTGGCCTGCGATGGCAAGATTGACCAGGCCGGACTTGACAGCGTGCAGTCAGACAAGGTGATCGTTGACGGACAATCAGCACTTATTTTACACGACTAATATGAAGAAATTATTTGCAACCATAGGCTTATTGCTTTTTTTCATGGCAATGAACGCTAAAGTAGACATAACAAGAATAGAGCCAGAAAACTGGTTCGCGGGCATGAAGAACCCGCAGGTGCAGCTCATGGTGTACGGACATAACATCCGTGAGGCAAAGGTATCGACCGACTATCCAGGCGCCAGGATAGACTCGCTGGTGCGTCTTGACTCGCCCAACTATCTTCTGATATACATCAATCTCAACGGCGCCAAGCCCGGAAACATGCCGCTCACCTTCACCCAAGGTGGCTCGAAGAAGCGCGTGATGTATGCCATCAAGCCGAGAACCATGCAGGGCGAAGACCGCAAAGGCTTCACCAATGCCGACGTGCTGTACATGCTCATGCCCGACAGATTTGCCAACGGCAACCCGAAAAACGATGTTGTGAAGGGTATGCGCGACGAGTTGTGCAACCGAAACGAGCCCAGCCTGAGACACGGAGGCGACATCGAGGGCATCAGACAGCACCTGGACTACTTCAAGGAGCTGGGTGTGACGGCGCTGTGGTTCACTCCACTGCTTGAAAACGACCGCCCTGCCGACGAGGGAAAGTACAGCACGTATCACGGCTATGCCACTACCAACTACTATCGTGTAGACCCACGC
>DLDC01000015.1:0-1723 GCA_002480935.1 Prevotella sp. UBA7782
AAAAAATACTTATTGTTTTGACCTACATCAAATATGTCTTCGTGCGATTGTTACCTTGCGCGCCTTGCTTGCGGCGTGCCGGCATTGCCGCTCTGAGCGGCCTAATACACTGGGCAATGCCCTAAAAAACTGCACAAAAGTAGTGAAAACCAACGAGATAAAAGAACAAAAGCCTAATTATTTTCTTTTTTTTCACTATTTTCTTCAGAGCGCGAACACCTTTTGAGCATTGCTGTGTGCATACCTTTCAGATAGTAGAACGTAAGTGTTTGATTTCTAAATAGTTATATATAGCTTTACAAAAAGGTCGTTTTTGCGTCTCAAAATAGGCACTTTTGCCTTTCAAAACAGGCACTTTTACTTTGCAAAAAGGCCGTTCTTGCATTGCCAGGGTGTTGTGCTGTCGGCTCAGGTTGCGGCAGATGAGATGCGGGCTTCCGGGTTTTGCACTGCCAAGCGGGCAATTATCTTACTGACGCGAGCCGTGCTCCATGTTGCCTGTAGGGCGTTTGCGTCTGTCAGTCTTTGACTTGCAGGTCTTGCATTGTGCCCCTTCAGCAGCGTGACACGAGCAAAGTAAAAACATGGAAAAATATTTTAGCATGTGCCCAAAAAGGGTTAACTTTGCACAAGTTGCGCATGACGGGCCGTCAGTAACCCGTCATGAAGAACGAAACTGTAGGTTTTGCATCCTCATGGGGGCTATGAAATGAAAAGCAAAGCAATGAAAAAGAGCATCATCATCCCTGTGTTGAGAGGCCAATCGGTTGAGGCACAAACCTTAAAAAACACATTTTTCGCCCTTTCTTTTTGTTATTCGCACGAATTGCATTAATTTTGCAGTTATCAAAAAAGAAAAATAACTCAACATGAAAAAGACTCTATACTCATTCGCTTCGCTGCTGGTCATGGTGCTGGCAGTGCTTAGCACGGCTTCGTGCGGAAAGAAAAAGTTTCACGTAAACGGCACGCTCACCAACGCAAAAGACTCTATCCTTTACTTCGAACATAACGGGCTGACGGGCTTCAGCGTGGTAGACTCGGTGAAGTTGGGTGAGGATGGCTCCTTCTCTTTCAAGGGTGACGCGGCTGAGAACCCTGAGTTCTATCGCTTGCGAGTTGCCGGACAGATCATCAACGTAGCCATAGACTCTACCGAAACGGTAGACGTGAAGGCCTCTTATCCCATGATGGCTACGCAATACACCATCAGCGGCTATGAGAATGGCAAGATAAAGGAGCTCGCCTTGAAGCAGATAGACCTTCAGACGCGCGCCAATGCCATACTTAACAGTGGGCGGGCTGATGCCGACTCGCTGGTGAACGGGCTGATAAGCGCCTATAAAACGGATGTAGAGCGCAATTACATCTTCCGCGAACCCATGAAGGCGTATGCTTACTTCGCCCTCTTCCAGTACGTGGTGATAGGTGGTCAGGCGCAAATGATATTCAATCCGAGCAAGGATCCGCGCGACATCAAGGTCTTCGGAGCCGTTGCTACACAGTGGGATACTTATTATCCCAAGTCTGAAAGAGAACAGAACCTGCACAACATTGCCATCCAGGGCATGAAGAACCAGCGTATCATAGACAATAGTGTGATGAATCAGGGCATAGAAGCAAGCAAGGTGACCGACAGCGGCATCATAGACATACAGCTCACTGATAACAAAGGTCGGCTCAGATCGCTCAAAGAGCTGAAAGGAAAGGTGGTTATGCTCGA
>DLDC01000015.1:1784-9505 GCA_002480935.1 Prevotella sp. UBA7782
ATTCGCGCGGGTTTGAGATATACCAGGTTTCGCTCGATCAGAACGAGCATTTCTGGAAGACAGAAACGGCCAACCTGCCCTGGATATGCGTGTGGGACCCCGACGGTTTGGAGTCTGTCAACCTGCGCAACTATAATGTTCAGCAAGTGCCCACCTTCTTCTTGATAGACAAGAACAACGTGCTGCAAAAGAGAGACACGCAGATTTCTAACCTCGATGCCACGATACAGTCTATGCTTTAAGCATGGACGTGGGCAGCTCAGCGGGCTGCCCGTGGCCTCTTGAGTATCTGGCTGCGAGCTTATATATATAAGGTAATTGGCTATGAAAATAGGAAATATAGACTTTGGAGAGCGTCCTGTGTTTCTCGCACCCATGGAGGACGTCACTGATATAGGCTTCCGAAAGCTGTGCAAGCGCTTTGGCGCGGCCATGGTCTATACGGAGTTTGTGGCCGCCGATGCCATTGTGCGAAGCATAAAGTCTACGCTCAGCAAGATGGTTATCGACGATGACGAGCGTCCGGTGGGCATTCAGATATACGGAAAAGACCCTGAAACAATGGCCGAGGCAGCCAAAATAGTGGAGCAAGTGCACCCCGATGTCATCGATTTGAACTTCGGCTGTCCCGTGAAAAAGGTTGCCGGCAAGGGAGCCGGGGCCGGATTGCTGCGCGATATACCCCGTTTGCTGGAGATAGCACGCCAAGTGGTGAAGGCTGTAAGCGTTCCTGTGACCGCGAAAACGCGGTTGGGATGGGACAGCAACAACCTTATCATCGGTCAGTTGGCCGAACAACTGCAAGACTGTGGCATACAAGCGCTCACCATACACGGCCGTACGCGCACGCAAATGTATACCGGTGAGGCCGACTGGACGCTCATCGGGCAGGTGAAAGCTAATCCTAATATCCACATTCCCATCATAGGTAACGGCGATATCACATCACCTCAAGACGCGAAAGAGATGTTCGACCGGTATGGAGTGGATGCCGTTATGGTGGGAAGGGCTACGTTCGGCCATCCATGGATATTCAGAGAGATGCGCGATTATCTCGATGGAATGGGCGAAAAAAGCACTCATTTCAGTCTGGATGATAAGATAGACATCTTAGAAGAGATGCTCGACATCAACGTGAAGCGCATAGATGAGTATCGAGGCATACTGCACACAAGGCGCCATCTGGCCGCTTCGCCCATCTTTAAAGGTGTTCCCGACTTCAGACAAACACGCATCCGAATGCTCAGGGCTGACACGAAAGACGAGTTGGTGGGCATTCTTGAGGAGTGCAGAGAGCGACTTAAAACCTTATAAATACCAAACTATGGAAGGGCATAATCTCCAAGAGAGGGTCTTGGTGAGTGGTTGTAAGGGTGGCGAACACTATAATACGCAATTGCTTTACTTTACTTGCTCGTCGCTGAACAGGGCAGACAGCCGGCTGTATGTGATGAGTGACAGGGGCGGAAGTCCTAATGTGTTTGTCCATGATATGGCTTCGGGCAAGGAAAAACAGCTCACCCATAACACCAAAGGGGTGATGAAGAGCTACGTTTACTTTACCGGAACGCCCGGAGAGGGGCTCAGCAAAGCCAGCGTATGCCTGGATGCGCGTCACGACATCATATACTTTATACAAGACAATCGGATATGTAAAGTGGGATTAGACGGCATTACGCAGGTGCTGGGCAGTGTTCCCGATGGCAGAATAACGGCTTTCACGCATGTGAGCGACGACGGAAGGCTACTTTGTGTGCCTATGACAGACGGCCGTTGCCTCGACTATGACCCACAGACAGAGGGCTCCGGGCTGGACCTTCGTCCCGTTTATGACATCGACGGCCGCGTGCAAAGCGAGTCGCTGAGCAGCTATCTGTGTGTATATGACACGCTGTCCGGCCGGCTGCTGTATGAGAAGCAGGTGCCCAAGTGTTGGATTACGCATGTGCAGTTTAATCCCGTGAACTCCGAAATCATTATGTTCAACCACGAGTGGGCCAGCTTTGACTGCGGTATCAGGCGCATTTGGCTCTACAACCATGCCACTGATGAGGTGATACGTGTACGTCATGAGGGTTCAGACACGCTTGGCAACACGCGCGGATATGCACGGAAAGCCGACGACTGGGTGTGTCATGAGATGTGGACAGACGGAGGTGAGGCCATCATATACCATGGTGGCTACGCCAACGGGCCCGCTATGGTGGGCAAGTATGAGCTTGCCACGCACAGATATTGGGAGATTGCGTTGCCGGATGACTATAATGCCTATGGTCACTTCACCATGGACCACAACGAAGTGTTGTGTTGCGACGGCTATTTCAAGTTTCCTGAGGATGTGAAACCTGTGCGTGAAAACAGCACCGACAATGGTCCCGACCCGCATAAGAAGGATGGTGAGTATATATCAAGGGTTGTTCCGCATTGGCAGGAGGGTCGTTTGGAGTGGCTGCCGTTATGCAAACATCTGAGCGACTGGCTTGGGCAAGATGCCCATCCGCATCCTATCTATAGCCATAAGGGCGATTACATCTTCTTCAACAGCCGTTCGGAGAAGGATGTCAAGGTGTATTGCGTGGCCGTGAACCCTAAGCAATAGCCTCAGGCAAGCAGGTGGCAAACGCCGCCTGCCAGCATTTTTACCACGCCTTTCATTTCAAGTTGAAAGACCACCGATGTGAGTTGAGAGATGGAGAGCGGCGTGCGCACGAGCAGCATGTTGGTTTGCAGGTCGTTGGTATCCTTCAGTACGTCTACCACCAGCTGTTCTTCGTTTGTCAGAACGGGGAATATCGTACGCTCGATACCCTTTTTCCGTGCCATCTCTAGCTTGGCATCGTCTTCCCAATTCATTGATTTTACAAAGTCAGAAGCCGACGTGATGAGCGTTGCCTGCGAACTTCTGATAAGCATATTGCAGCCTTCGGAGTAGTTGGCACCCACTGCTCCGGGAAAGGCAAACACGTCTTTGTTATAGCTGTTGGCTATCTTGCATGTGATAAGACCGCCTCCTTTTGCCGCGCTCTCCACGAGAATGGTGGCGTCGCTCATGCCCGCTACGATGCGGTTGCGCCTCACAAAGTTTATCTTATCGGCATTGGTATGCGACATAAACTCTGTGATGAGACCGCCCTGATGCACCATTTGCTCTGCCGTTTGCCGGTGTCGGGGCGGGTAGAGGTCGTCCAGACCATGCGCCAGCACGGCTACTGTCTCCATACCTTGCTGCAACGCGTTGCGATGAGCATTGATATCGATGCCGTAAGCCAGCCCGCTCACCACCAAAGTGTGTGGGCATAGCCTGTGCAAGTCGGCCAGAAAGCGCCTCACCAAGTCGGCTCCGTAAGCCGTGCAGTGGCGAGTTCCCACAATGTCTATCACCTTTGGCTGGTTTAGAGGGGCGTTTCCCAAGTAGTAGAGTATGATAGGCGCGTCGCAACACTCCCTCAGTCGTGACGGATAATCAGGGTCGTTGAAGGTTAGGGCCTGAATATGATGCTTTGAGATGAACTCCATCTCATCCTCGGCCCGCCTCAGTTGCGCGTCGATATTTCCCGCCAGCGTCTCCGCCAGCCTGTCGCTGGCATCCGGCAGCACGCTTCTGATGTCGTGCCGGTGCTCCATCACGGCCGTAGCCGACCCCATCTTGCGGTACAGCTCCACCATTTCGGAGAGATGAAAGAAGTTGATGCGCGAGAGCACCATGGTGTTGATGATTTCCTGTTGGTTGTTCATGGCAGGCCCGTTGTTATTCTTTAGTTGGCAGGAACCGTGCGAAAGCCTTGTCATAATCGTCGCTGTTGCCCAGCTTTCCGTTGATAAGGCACACGATGTCTACATCACTTTTCAGGCACATCACGTTGTCTGAAGCCCTGTAAATGTCTTGATGGAAGATATATCGAAGCCCTTTCTTCTCCAGTGCGAGACGCGATATAAACACGTCGTCGCACCTTAGCGGTGCCTTAAACTGCAGGTTCATGCGCGCCACAACGGCATCTACGCCCTTCTCGTGCATCTTTGAGAAGCTCAGCCCCAGGCTTTGCAAGAAGAGATGTCGGGTGTGTTCTGTATAATGCAGGTAGTTGGCGTTGTTCACAATGCCCTCTATATCACATTCATAGTCGCGCACTTCCATGCGCGTTTCAAAGATGTAGTCTTTCATATCCTTATTCTTTCACTTTTAAGTATTCGTATCCTATCCTGCACCGCAGGCAATATTTCCGGTCGCAATATTCCTTTTTGAGCTGCAAGAGCGCCTGCGAGTCGCCTGCGTTCTGCACCTCCAGCCCCACGTCTTGCCACATTTTCACCACGCTGTTGGTCTCTGCTTTCAGCTCATCCAGGAAGTCGAAGGCCCTGTCGCACAGCTTGTCGTTGCCCAGATGTCTGCCGTAGGCAAAGAGCACGGGCACACACGTGTTGATCATCAGCAGGTTTTGGCTCTGCTTAGACAGCTCCTTGGCGCTCTTGGCACTGGCATGTCCGAAGGTGTAATGCGTTTCCCAGTAGGTCGACACGTGCGTTTGCAGCTGTCTTGTGGCCTCTTTCAGCGTCTCGCAGGCCACCAGTTGCGACAGGCTTCCCCGCCTTTCAAAGTATAGGTTGGCCAGTTGTGAAATGCGTATATAGGGGAAGTTCTGTGGTCGGAGCCTCAGAAATCGCCATGCTTTTCCGTCCATTGGCGTGAGCGAAAACTTGTGGGCGAGATACGTATATTCGTTTCTCAGCCTGCCGAAATATTCGTCTTGCATGGCTTCCTGCCTGTGGCTGGCGGGCAGGCACTCAGTGTTGAGCAGCCCAGCTTGCCCCATGAAGATAGCCTCTATCTGGAAAAGGCTGTCGCGATGATGGTCTACGGCGTGCAGAGGAATGCTCTTTGCCCATTGCTCAAAGGCTTCTTTGTTTACTCCGAAGCCGAAGTTGCGGGCCAGGGTGACAAAGTATCCGCTCTCCCACGAGCCGTTGCAGGCAGCCACTCGCCGCACGATGGCCTCCGTCTTTTGCTCCAGCCGCTCTGTCTGCAGGGCCGACATCCACGAGTGAACCGTCAGTCTTGACAGCGAAGGAATGATGTTATAGCATGGCGGATACTTGTCTGTGGTGAGCAATTCGTGGTAGTGGGTGCTCACATAAGGTGGCACTTCCAGCCTCACTTGTGGCAGAATGTCGCCCTTTGAGGTTCTCACCTCAGTGTCGATGAGGCCTGCCACGTGCAGCACCACATTGTCGTAATGCGCGTCTTTGTCGTGTCCGTGCAGGTACCAGTCGCTCGATTTGTCGTGTATCTCAACATTCCCGACCCACAGCGTGCCGTCTATGCGCACCTTGGCATTAAAGAAGTCGGGCCCCGCATTGCTGTTGTGCAGCCCGGGGTCTATCACTTCCACGGGCTTTCCGTCAGTGGTGAGCAGTCCCGAAACGGGCAGTATGCGGTGTCGCCACACGTAGTGCAGAAGTTGTTCCATGGTGGTTTTTATGGTTTAATATGCAAAACTACATAAAAAAAATGTAACATAAAGTGTGAAAAACGAAAAAAACACTATCTTTGCACAACTTAACGACATTACAGAAATGAACATCGCACTCATTGGTTATGGCAAGATGGGGCACATGATAGAGCAGATTGCCCTTCAGAGAGGCCATAAAATAGTTAGTATCATTGACATTAACAATCAAGAAGATTTTGATTCAGAGGCCTTCGCCTCGGCCGATGTGGCCATCGAGTTTACCAATCCTACAGCGGCTTATGGCAACTATCTCAAGGCTTTTAAGCACCACGTCAAGGTGGTGAGTGGCTCTACGGGCTGGCAGAAAGACCATCAGGCCGATGTGGAAAAGTTGTGCACGGAGGGCGGCAACACCCTGTTCTGGGCTTCAAACTTCTCCATCGGCGTGGCCATCTTCTCGGCCGTAAACCGCTATCTGGCCAAGATTATGAACGGATTCGGGCAGTATGACGTCCAGATGAGCGAGACTCACCACATACACAAGCTCGACGCGCCCTCCGGAACAGCCATCACGCTGGCGCAAGATATTGTAGACCGACTCGACAGAAAGAGCTCTTGGAAGCTCGGCACCACCACATGGGACGACGGGCGCATCGAAGGCAGTGAGGAGCATAAGCCCGACGAGCTGCTCATCAACAGCATCCGCCACGATGAGGTGCCCGGCATTCACAGCATAACCTATGACTCTGAGGCCGACAGCATAACCATCACGCACAGTGCCCACAGCCGTAAGGGCTTCGCTTTGGGTGCCGTTTTGGCCGCCGAATTCACTCAAAACCATCACGGACTGCTCACTACGAGCGATTTGTTTAAGTTCTAACACGCATAAAAAAGACAAATGATTGACAAAGAAAAAGCCAAGCTTGACCCTCGCAAGCAATGGGCCAAGTTTATTATCGTGACCATTCTCTACCTCATTTTCCTGCTTTGGGTGAAGAGTTGGTGGGGACTTCTGGTTGTTCCATTCATCTTTGATGTTTACATAACCAAGAAAATCAAGTGGCAATGGTGGAAAAACAGCGAGGGCCCCGTGCGCTTCATCATGAGTTGGGTAGACGCTCTGGTGTTTGCCTTGGTGGCCGTTTACTTCATCAATCTGTTCTTCTTCCAGAACTATGTCATCCCTTCTTCATCGTTAGAGAAGTCTCTTCTCACCGGCGACTACCTCTGTGTGAGCAAGCTGAGCTATGGTCCGCGCATCCCGGAGACCCCTCTCACCATGCCACTCACGCAACACACCCTTCCCATATTGAATTGCAAGAGCTACATAGAGTGGCCCCACTGGGACTATAGACGCGTGAAGGGACTGGGAAATGTACGGCTCAACGACGTGGTAGTGTTCAACTTCCCCGCCGGCGACACCATCATGACGAGCAACCAGTATCAGGCACAA
This sequence comes from Prevotella sp. UBA7782, assembly GCA_002480935.1. The sequence goes on from DLDC01000015.1 coordinate 8,685, forward strand.
GACTATTATCAAACGGTTTACCCTATCGGTGAGAGCCTCTTGGCGCAAGAAAATCCCAATCTTGACATCTCAAAGATGAATGTCATGCAGCAGCGCCGCTTCTTTGACGAGGCGTATGCGCGTGGCAGAGCCTACATTCTGGCCAACGAGGCCACCTACGGTATGCTCGACACGCGGCCAACCGACCGTCGTGAGAACTACGTGAAGCGCTGCGTGGGTCTGCCGGGGCAGACTTTGCAAATCAAGAACCGCATTGTTTATCTTAACGGAAAGGCCAACAAAGAGCCCGACAACGTGGAGTACACCTACTTTGTCAAGCTTCGTGGCGTTACCGTAGCGTCACTCTTGGGCGACAACTATGCCGAGTTGCGCAAGGATCTGGGCATCAGCGAGGAAGACATCACCATGCTGAGCCGCCTGCACGGCTACGATGTAGAGCAGGGACTGGTGCTCAACCCCAACGTGCTGAGGCAGTTTGATGGCTACATGCCCCTTACCCGCATGGCCGCCGCACAGCTCAAGCAGCGCCATCTGGTGTCTGCCATAAGGTTGGTAACCGATAAGGATGTCTATTCAGGGCCTTACTACCCCCTGAATGCCTATACGGGCTGGACGCGCGACAACTACGGTCCGGTGTGGATACCCAAGAAGGGAGCCTCCATTAAGCTCACGCTGAAGAACCTGCCTATCTACGAACGTTGCATCAAAGTATATGAGGGCAACACGCTCAAGGTGGCCAATGGCCGCATATACATCAATGGCAAGCCTGCCACATCCTATACCTTCAAGCTTGATTATTACTGGATGATGGGCGACAACCG
>DLDC01000015.1:9555-13556 GCA_002480935.1 Prevotella sp. UBA7782
GGCAAGCCGCTCTTCATCTGGTGGTCATCCGACCCCGATCGCCATGGCTTCGGCAAGGTTAGGTGGAGCCGTCTGTTCACTTGGGTAGACAATATCAAGTAACGTGACCACCGCATATCTGTCTTCTGCCTACTTCGCCCCCGTGCAGTGGTATCAGAAGATCAACCGTTTTGATGTTTGCTTCATAGAGCGTTATGACCACTTTATGAAGCAAACATATCGCAACCGCTGCATGATAGCCACCACAAACGGCCTGCAGGCCCTCACCGTACCTATAGAGAAGCCTGCCCAGGACAAGTGCCTGATGCGCGACGTGCGCATCAGCGACCACGGCAACTGGCGCCATTTGCACTGGAACGCGCTGTGCAGCGCTTACGGCGAGAGCCCTTTCTTTGAGTTTTATGTCGACGACTTGCGCCCCTTCTTTGAGCGTAAGTACGCCTTTCTCTACGATTTCAACATGGCCATCACCGAGTGTATGTGCTCATTGCTCGACATACAGCCGTGCCTGAAGCCCACAGACGAATATGCGAAAGGTGTGCCTAACGACTTCAGAGACGCCATACGCCCCAAGCACCCCCTGCCCGATGCCGCCTTCACTCCGCAGCCTTACTATCAGGTTTACGCGCGCAAGCACGGCTTCCTGCCCAACCTGAGCATTCTCGACCTGCTCTTCAACATGGGCAACGAGGCCATCTTCTATCTCTAACTCCTTACGGTCGCCTTCTGTTGGCGGCCTTTTTTGTTGCCCATAGCACCCTGTGCTGTGGGCACGAGCCTGCCTATGTCTTGCGAAAGCATGACTTTTACAAACTAAAATAAATTATATTTGATTGTAATATAAATTATATTATGTTATAAAATAAATTATATTATTCTGAAATATAGTTTATTTTATACTACTAAAAAGCCCCTTTCGCTGTCAGAAAGGGGCATGATGGTAGCGCTGAAGCGTGCTTCTGGTGCCTGTTGAGCGGCATCAGCGGTATATCAGCGTAGAAAGTCTTTCGGCCGGAAAGATGTCGTTGGCCACCTGCATGATGGCCTCCGGTGTGATGGCATCAATGTGTTTGAAGAGCTGCTCCACGTCTTTTTCCCATCCATAGTGCAAGAAGCTCTTGCCAAAGTCGAGGGCAAAGTTCTCCCTATTGTCGCAGGCCACGCCTATCTGTCCCTTTATCTGCCTCTTGGCCTTGGCCAGTTGGCGGTCGGAGAGAGGCTTGTCCATCAGCCTGTCCAGCTCTTTTCGCACCAGTCTGAGGCATGTGCCAACGTCTTGCGGGTCGCATCCCAGATACACGCACCACTCTCCTGTGCTGTCATAGCTGGCCATGGTGCTCTCTACGGTGTACACCAGTCCGCGCCGTTCGCGCAGAGCCAGGTTCAGCCGGGCATTCATTCCGGGTCCGCCCAGAATGTTGTTGAGCAGGTAGAGAGCCATTCTGCGCTCGTCGTGTATGCAGTAGGCCCTGTTGCCCACCATGACATGCGCCTGGTGCGTGCCCTTGTTCAGGGTGAGTTGTGTGCCCTTTTGTGCCCAGTCGGGATATCCGGCTGCCTGCTTTGCGGCCTTTTGGGTGGCGCCGTCTGCCGTCTTCGGGTCCACCTCATGCGCGCCGTGCGCCTTCTCCAGCAGCCTTACCAGCCGGCGGAAGTCGATGTTGCCGTAGGCAAAGAATATGGCGTTTTGCGGCAGATAAAACTTCCGTGTGAATTGCAGGGCATCTGCCGTGGTGAAAGAACGCACGTTTTGCGCCGTGCCCAGGATGTTGTGGCCCAGCTCATGACCCTTGAAGAGCAGGTTGTCAAAGTCGTCGTATATCAGTTCGGCGGGCGAGTCGTTATACGATTCTATCTCATCGCATATCACTTCCACCTCTTTGTTTATCTCGCTTTGCGGATAAATGCTGTGAAAGACGATGTCTGTGAGCACGTCAACGGCGCGTGGCAGGTGCTCGTGCAGCAGCGAGGCATAATACACCGTGTCGGTTTTCGTGGTGTAGGCATTCAGGTCTCCGCCCACGCTTTCCAATGTGTTGATAATCTGCAAGGCATTTCGGCGCTCCGTACCCTTGAAGGTTACGTGCTCGCAGAAGTGTGCCAGCCCCTCTTCGCCGGCTGCCTCGCACGCTGAGCCGGCTGCTATCTCATAGCCGCAGTAAACCACCGGCGAGGTTGACGCCAGATGGATGACGCGCAGTCCGTTGGATAATGATGTGGTGTTATATTTCATCTTGAGGTGCAAAATTACGTAATTTCATTTTGTTATTTGCCTAAAATTTAAGATATTTGCACAAAAGTAAGCACCCAGAAAGTCATTGGGGTGCTACAGTAATAAGGATTATACTTCAAAACATGCGTAAAGTTATCGGTGTGGGCGAGACAGTTCTCGACATCATCTTCAAAAAAGGAAAGCCCGTGAGCGCCGTTCCGGGTGGTTCGACGTTTAATGCTATTGTGTCGCTGGGACGTTCTGGCGTGCCCACAACCTTTATTTCTGAGGCAGGAAACGACAGGGTGGGCGACTTTGTGATTAACTTCCTGAAGCAGAACAACATCAACGCTGACAACGTGAACAAGTTTCCTGACTCCAAGACACCCCTTTCGCTGGCCTTTCTGGATGACAACAACGATGCTGAATACATCTTTTACAAGGATCATCCTCACGACCAGCTCGACTTTGTTTACCCTGACATACAGCCCGACGACATCGTTGTGTTTGGCTCTTTCTATGCCGTGAACCCCGTGATACGCCCCCAGGTGAACGGATTGCTGGACTATGCCAAGGCGCATGGGGCCATTATATACTATGATGTGAACTTCCGCCCGGTGCATAAGAACGATATTATGAAGATAACCCCCAACCTCTTGGAGAACTATGAGTATGCCGACATTGTGCGGGGCAGCCATGAGGACTTTGAGACATTATATAAGATGGGCGACGCCGAGAAGGTGTATAATGCCGAAATATCTTTCTATTGCAAGCGCTTTATCTATACCGACGGCAACAAACCCGTGGAGGTGAGAGACGCCGGAGGCTTCAAGAACACCTATCCCGCACCCGAAACCGTAACGGTGAGCACCATTGGCGCGGGCGACAACTTCAATGCCGGCTTCATATATGGTTTGCTCAAGTATGGCATAACACGGCAGACGCTGGAGCAGGGCATGACAGAGAGCCAGTGGGCCGACGTGATGGGGTGCGCCCTGGCCTTCTCTTCTGAGTGCTGCAAGGACATCCACAACTACATATCGCCTGAGTTTGGCGCACGCATGAAGGCTGACTTAAACAGCGAGAGGGCCAAAGACGAGGCACAGAAGCAAGAAAACGAATAAAACAAATACATAATCATGAGAATGGAAGAAATAAAGAATAACGTGTACTATGTGGGCGTAAACGATCGCAACAAGGCACTCTTTGAGGGCTTGTGGCCGCTGCCCTTCGGCGTGAGTTACAACTCTTACATCATCAACGACGACAAGGTGTGCCTCATAGACACGGTGGAGGTTGACTTCTTCACGCAGTTTATAGAGAACTTACGCGGCGTGCTGGGTGACAAGAAGATAGACTATCTGGTCATCAATCACATGGAGCCCGACCACTCAGGCTCTATCTCGTTGCTGCGCAAGTTCTATCCTGACGTGAAGATCGTGGGCAACAAGAAGACGTTCAACATGCTGCAGGGCTTTTATGGCATAGATAACAACTGCCTGGAGGTGAAGAACGGCGACGTGCTGGAGCTGGGTGAGCACACGCTGAAGTTTGTGCTTACGCCTATGGTTCACTGGCCTGAGACGATGGTTACACTTGACGAGACCGACCATATACTCTTTTCGGGCGATGCCTTCGGATGCTTCGGAGCTCTTAACGGCGGGCTGATAGACAGTCAGATAGACACCAGCTGGTGCGAGGATGAGATGATACGCTATTACTCTAACATCGTGGGCAAGTATGGCGTGCCCGTGCAAAACGCGCTGAAAAAGCTCGCCGGCGTGCAGAT
>DLDC01000015.1:13611-14252 GCA_002480935.1 Prevotella sp. UBA7782
CGAGCAGGTGAGCCACGTCATCAGCCTGTACGACCACATGTCGAAGTATGAAACCGAGCCCGGACTGGTCATAGTATATGGCACCATGTATGGCAACACTGAGCGTATGGCAGAGGTGATAGCACGTGCTGCCAGCCAGGCCGGCGTGAAGAAGATTAGCGTGTTTAATGTTTCGAAGACGCACCACAGCTATATCCTGCGCGACATCTTCCGCTATAAGGGGCTCATCGTGGGCGCGCCTACTTACAATACCGGCCTTTATGCCGAGATGGACGTGTTGCTCAGCGAGGTGGCCAACCGCGACATTAAGAACCATCTCATCGGGTGGTTCGGCTCGTTTGCATGGGCAGGCAAGGCTGTGCAGAAGATAGGCGAGTGGAACGAGCAGCATCTGCACTTTGAGAAGGTGGGTGAGCCCGTTGAGATGAAGCAGGCCATGACACCCGAAGTAGAGGCAGAGTGCGAGCGGCTGGGCCGTGACATGGCTGCCAAGCTGCTGGCATAATACAGCGGAAAGGCTATTTGGGCAGAGTGAGCAGGGGCATCCTGAAACATGTGGACGCACCCCGGTGCGTCCCTACAACCTTCGTATCAACAAACAACCGACGGCTATCAACTGTAGTGGCCGTGCCCCCAAGCCG
>DLDC01000186.1 GCA_002480935.1 Prevotella sp. UBA7782
AGCATCATCTTTCACTTTAGGCTGACAAAGGTAAGCATAAAATCCGAGAAAACGAACATGGGAAAGGACTTTTTGCGTATAGGAAAAGTAATTTTGGGCTTAGTTTGCACAGAAATTATCTGTCACGTATGGGTTCAGACAGAGACACAGAGGTTGATATTTAATCTCCAACTTCTATGCGCTGAACTCATACCAGGGGCAGGCTGCACCTTAATAATCCTTAAGAGTTGGTTCTCTCATTTTGGAATGATGGCATTTATCTGTAAATTCGCAAGCTCAATCATTGAGCATAGTACATAAACACAACATTGAAGCACCGTATGAAAAGACACTCTTCGCATTCTCTAAGCCGGCTGACTAAGCGGTTGGCTATATTTTCTGTTACCCTTTTTCTTTTTTCTCCTTTGCATGGTCAGTCAGTGGTCTCGTCGCATGACAGTTGTGACGTCATCGTTCCTCAAGGATATGAAGAGTCGCGGAGCGCCAATGCCCGCCGCGTGCCTTCGCAGTTCGCCGTGCCTTCTACGGAATCGGTTATCAACAACACGGGGAAAGTATATACCTTCAGACTGGCGACGTGTATCCTGCCGGAATATGTCCAGACGGGCTTTGGCAATCCTTATTCTCCCAAGAGCAAAGCGGAGGTGATCGCGGAAGTGCATAAATGGTGGGATCAGTTAGAGAAAGACTTGAACAGTGTCTACAACGATGCGGTAGGTGTCAAATTTGAGATTGTTCGCAACGACAACCTCATCCTTTTCGGTCTTACTGACCATGGTCTGAACCTTGACGCCTATCCCAACGACCAGACGCGGCTGTTCAAGAGCAAGGAAATCATCGATCAGGTGCTCGGCAATACCAACCTGTACGACCTTGGTATCCTCATCGGCTCGCCCGGAAACGGACGCAACGGCGTGGCGCAACTTGGCGGTGCCATCAACGAGAATCAAAAGGGTAGTGCTTGGGCTGTGCGCAATACGACCACCATAGCCCACGAGATAGGCCACTGCTTTGGTGCTGAGCATACCCATTCCACCAATAGCATTTCCATCTGCACGGAGCCAGGCTCGGGGCGTAGCATCATGAGCTACGGCTCGCCCCGCGACTTCTTCTCCTTGCCCAGCATCTACCAGATGCGGGCAACGCTGGCCAATATGAATTATTATGAAGACAAAGAACGCACGCGTCTGACCACCGTCATCGAGGGCAATCATACCGTTACGCCGTTTGCAGAGGAGGAGAAAGGCGAGAGGCCCCTGCTGGACAGGCAGCGCATCAAGACGGAATACACTATCACCAAAGGCAGCAACTTCCAGTTCTTTCTGCCCACCGTCACCCGCAACGACGGAGGATACCGCTATAATGCCAATACTTTTGACATCTCCAAAAACGACACAGAGCATGAGAATACCCTACGGCCGGCATATAAGGAGACAGAGGACAGCGTGGTGATGTTTGTGCCTCACTGCATTGCGCCTGACGCACTTAGTGAGGCGGAGAAGAAAGACGGCACCATGCACTTTGAGCAATACTCTGATGCGTCTGAAACAGGCAGCTACACTTTCTTGGCGGCTGTGCGCAACAACTCACATTACGATGCCATGCGCATCAAACTCAACATTGTTGACGGGGAACCGTTCCAGATTACGAGCGTCGTCTCGCCATCGAGGTCGCTTGAAAGCTATGGCATTGGCAGGACGTATACCATTCGGTGGAACAACTGTGCCGGGCTCTACGGCAAGGACAGCAAGGTGCGTATCCTGCTGTCCGACGACTTCGGAAAAAGCTATAAGTATGTGTTAGCCGACGATGTACCCAATTCGGGCGTGTGCGAGTTCGTGATGCCTTATATAAATATAGGTAAGGTGGACTATGAGGGATGGCCCAACTTCAAGACGGGAGGTGGCCGGCTGAAACTGGAGGTGATCGGTGAGGCTGCTTGTGATATCTATCCCCGGGAAGACTATACTTACCAGAATGAAGTCGTAGCAAAAGGGTGGGAGTTGCAGACCGCTACCCAGCGCGGACAGTTCAAGACGACTGATGGCAGCCGTCTGCCTGAGCCTTTCGTAGAGGCAAAGAGCCTTCAGGACATTCCGGCTATGCCGACTAATATTGTTGCTTACCACAAAAGTGCTCCTGCCAAGACCTTTGCCTGCACGACATCTGAGACGCATGAGGGTGATCTTGTCAGACGCAGTTGGAAGGCAACGGTCAGCTATGGTAGTTCCAACACCGACTACACTTATACGCAGCTGATCAGACTTCCCCACACCGTCTCTGCGCAAGCACTTGTGCGCGCTGCCGCCCAGCAACTCGCGCCCATGGCTCAAGTGCTTTACCACAACATGGGTGAGATGGGTTATCCTGACGAAGGGTTGTCTGCGGCTAAGGCATTTAAGGCTGCATACGTCAAGGTGTTTGAGGGCAACGACATTGTCAGCGGAGTTCGTTCTGCGGATGTTGATGAACTGAAAGCGGCGATGACAGTACTCACCAAGATTGGTGATGATGATATTGTCAAACCCGAGGAGGGCAGATACTATCAGGTGCGGGCCTATCTGAGTCCCCACGACCGCGACACCTATTTCTATATGGTTGATGACGGTACTGGCGAGAAGCTGGTCAGGGATGCCGACTTCGCGAATTATATCACAGCGAGCCAGAAGCAGACGGCACGCTGGCGTTGCTATCAGCAAGACGGCAAATACCACTTTGTCAGCGACAGGGGCAATGAACTGTTCAGCGCCTATGTTCCTGAGGGTGGTAGCCTGGACGCAAAGGTGAGCGACTTCTACAATTTCAGCAATTCGGGAACTGGACGTACGCTCGCACGCGGTTATTCCTGGGGTGCCTTCACCATCCTCAACACCCAGGGCTATGGTTGTCAGGTGGGTCTCAACGGTATGTTCTCTGTTGTACGGGGCGTCGGCAATGGTCCGATGAGCGCAGACCAGCGAACCAACTGTGTCAACGGCTTGATCGTCTCTACCGACTTTCAGTTTGTGTCCACCGGAGAAACATACACTACAGGCATTGCGACGATCGCCAAGAAGACCGCCGCATCATCACCAAGTGTCTATACGCTGGATGGCCGAAAGGTTGAAACAGATATCAGCAACCTGCCAAAAGGGATATATATTATCGGTAACAAGAAAATAATCATCAGATAAAGGGGCACCGTGGATATTGTTATCTTCTCTGAATCGGCTACAATAGTTAGCAGGAAAGGAAAATAGTTCATGACGAGAATCACTATCGCGTAAAATTGCGCACGGACGCATAAAATAGCACAAACGAGAGACTTTAAATGACACCTCATATACCACTTGCTGTGATTCATGATAAGAAATATTAGAGATTAGGTATCACATCATTAGACCGCTGAGAGCAGCTTCCAGGAGGTCCGCTTCCGGGAGGTCCGCTTCCGGGAGGT
>DLDC01000017.1:0-4782 GCA_002480935.1 Prevotella sp. UBA7782
AAGGCACCAACACCCACCTGACCAGCAATAACCACAATAGGGGTTGAGTCCATCATGGCATCAGCCACGCCGGTAAGTGTGTTAGTAGCTCCCGGGCCACTTGTCACGAGTGCCACGCCCACCTTGCCGCTCACCCTGGCATAGCCTTCTGCCGCATGCACCGCGCCCTGCTCATGGCGCACCAAGACATGCCTGAACCACTTGCAAGGCTCTTTGGTGTAAGGCAACAGCGCGTCATAAACGGGCATGATGGCTCCTCCCGGATAGCCGAATATGGTTTGTACGCCTTCCTGATATAATGCCCTCATGAGTATTTCTGCTCCGGGGCACACCTCTCCTATCTTGGGATAATAATTCGTCATAATACTTTTGCTGCTTTTAAATCACTCTCACTCCGCCCTTGTCTGCCGAGCTCACGCTTTGAGCATAGGCTCTCAATGCCTTTGACACATGGCGCTTACGCTTCAACTCACGTTGCGGGCGCTTGGCAAGCTCATCATCTGAAAGCTTCACGTTGATGGTTCTTGATGCTATGTCTATCACTACAACATCGCCATCGCGCAGCTTGCCAATGTTGCCACCACTTGCCGCCTCAGGCGAGATATGCCCGATGCTCAGCCCGGAGGTACCTCCCGAGAAGCGTCCGTCAGTGATAAGAGCGCACTGGCTGCCCAGATGGCGGCTCTTGATATAAGACGTGGGATAAAGCATTTCCTGCATTCCGGGGCCTCCCTTGGGACCTTCGTGTGTGATGACCACACAGTCGCCGGCCTTCACCTTGCCTGAGAGGATGCCCTCGCAGGCATCTTCTTGCGAGTCGAACACCACGGCAGGCCCTTCAAAATGCCACAGCTTGGCGTCAACGCCCGCTGTCTTCACCACACACCCGTCTTCTGCTATGTTGCCATGCAGCACAGCCAGTCCGCCATCCTTGGTATAGGCATGCTCCACATCGCGTATGCAGCCCGCTGCCCTGTCGGTGTCTAGCGACGGCCAATGCTCATTCTGCGAACCCATCTGCGTGGAGAACCTCCGGCCGGGTGCCGCATAATATATCTGAGGACCAAGGTCGAACCATGACGAGGCATCAGCCTCGGCATCATATTGGGGCGTATGCTCCACAATGTCGTAGCGCCTGATGGCCTCGCCCAATGTCATGCCGTCTATGCGCTTTGCGTCAAGCTGCACCAAGCCGGCCTTTGCCAGCGAGCCCATGATGCCCAAGATGCCACCAGCTCTGTTGCACTCTTGCACGCTGTAGGTCTGCGTGTTGGGAGCCAACTTACAGATGCAGGGCACCCGGCGGCTCAACTCGTCGATGTCAGAGAGCTTAAAGTCCACCTCACCCTCTTGCGCTGCAGCCAGCAGATGAAGCACCGTATTGGTGCTGCCGCCCATGGCAATGTCTAGCGTCATGGCATTCAAGAAAGCCTTGCGTGTGGCGATGCTCCTGGGCAGCACGCTCTCGTCACCCTGCTCATAATAGGCAAGGGCATTCTTTACTATTTGTCTGGCAGCAGCCTTGAAGAGGTCTACGCGCAACTTGTGCGTAGCCAATATGGAGCCATTGCCCGGCAGAGCGAGCCCGATAGCCTCAGTGAGTGAGTTCATGGAGTTGGCGGTAAACATGCCCGAGCAACTTCCGCAACCGGGACAGGCGCAACTCTCTATCTTGCGCAATTCGTCTTCGCTCACCGACTTGTCGGCTCCAGCTATCATTGCTGTTATCAAGTCGGCATTCTTACCCTTCCATGAGCCGGCCTCCATAGGGCCTCCCGAACAGAACACCGTGGGGATATTCAGTCGCAAGGCAGCCATCAACATACCCGGAGTGACCTTGTCGCAGTTGGAGATGCATATCAAGGCATCAGCCTTATGGGCATTCACCATATACTCTACCGAGTCGGCAATGATGTCACGCGAAGGTAACGAGTATAGCATGCCGTCATGTCCCATGGCAATGCCATCGTCTATGGCAATGGTATTAAACTCAGCCGCATAGCAGCCCATGCTCTCTATCTCACGCTTCACTATCTGTCCGATGTCATGCAGGTGTGTATGTCCGGGCACGAATTGCGTAAAACTGTTCACTACAGCAATCACTGGCTTGCCCATCTGACTGTCTTTCATTCCGGCAGCCTTCCATAATGCACGGGCTCCTGCCATCTTTCTGCCTTGCATTGTAACAACGCTTCTCAACTCATGCTTCATATTTCTCCTTATTGGTTCGTGGGTGCAAAGTTACTACTTAATTATTAAAATAACGATAATTCATAACAATAATTTGATTTTTTGTTTCATTTCGACATAATTTAAAGTAACTTACATATTCTATTATTATAAAACCAAACACTCCAAGCGATTACTTGCGAGCTGGCAAGAAAGAGATTGTTGATGTGAAATGAAGCTGCCTTCAATCCTTATAAAGGCGAGTGTAAGCAGATGACCCAACCCCTGCACAAGACAGAAACAAGGCGTGAGCAAGTAACAGAACCTAAAGCGAAGCATGTCAATGCCTATATTGAAATTCAGCGCATCACACTTCAATATCCAAGACCACGCTTTATGCGTTTCAATAGTGCATGTTTTGCATTCTAAAAGTGCCTATATTGAAAGGTAAAAAGGGCCGTTCCGGAAAAGAGCTTTTAGTTTTTGTGCTTTTCGATATAGTCTGAAACGAATTTTTCTTCCTGCTTTTCAATTATGGAATCTTTCAATTTACGTCATCTGCATTGCATTAAAACCACATCCTAACCGTAGGGACGCTCGTTCGAGCGTCCGCAAACAACGAACCACCCAACCGTATGCGGTCGTTGACGCACATCTGTAAGCATAACATATTGTCAATCCATCGATTGCTCTTCGCTTGTGGACGCACCACGGAGCGTCCCTATGGGCTGTTGGGATGACTGGTGCGAGGCCGGCACAAGGCGCGGCCACTACAACTGATGGGGATTTGGTGCGGACGCTCGAACGAGCGTCCCTATGGGCTGTTGGGATGATTGGTGCGAGGCCGGCACAAGGCGCGGCCACTACAACTGATGGGGATTTAGTACGTGCGATTTGATTGTGTTTACGGGGCTGAGTGCAATTTGATTGTGTAGGGATATATTATGTTGTGCCATTGTACGATTTGTTTATTTTGGGATACACTCTAAATGTGGATTATGGGTGCTCTTTGCTTGAGTACACCCATATATTATAAAAGTGAAAGGTACTATGTGGGGGATAGAGAGTGATGACTATCAGCGCATCTCCTGGAGCACGCTGACGGCCTGCCCCACACTCTCTACATGGGCAATGACCATATATCTGCGGTTTTTCTTCTCCTTCAGGTTGCAACGCTGGGGATGAGCGGTGAGATAGTCTATCACCTTACCGAAAGCAAGACTCTGGTAATAAGGGCTCTGGGGATTAGAGACAAACTGCATTTGCATATTTCCCTGCTTCAGGATAATCTTCTCACAGCCCATTTGCTTGCCCAGCCTTCTGAGCTTAACCACCTGCATCAGTTCCAAGCCCTCTTGAGGCACAGGGCCAAAACGGTCTTCAAGACGCTTACGGTAAGCGTCCAGCTCCGTGTCGTTGTCGATATTATCTAGCTCTCTGTAAAGGAGCATTCGCTCGCTCGAGCCCGGCACATAGCTCTCAGGGAAGTACATCTGCAAGTCGCTCTCCAGGGCACAGTCGTCTACAAAGTCATTGCCTGCAATAGGCTTACCCTGCTCGGCATCTTGCGTATAGAGCTGGCTGAACTCATCGTTCTTAAGTTCAGTGATAGCCTGAGAGAGTATTTTCTGATAAGTTTCATACCCCAAGTCTTCCATAAAGCCACTCTGCTCGGCTCCCAGGAGGTTACCGGCACCGCGTATGTCCAAATCCTGCATAGCCAGATTGAAGCCACTGCCCAAATCGGAGAAAGTCTCCAGTGCCTCGAGCCTGCGGCGTGCGTCAGCCGGAAGAACGGATAGAGGGGGAGCAAGCAAGTAGCAGAACGCCTTTCGGTTAGACCGCCCCACCCTGCCGCGCATCTGATGGAGGTCGGAGAGTCCGAACCTATGGGCATCGTTGATGATGATGGTGTTGGCATTGGATATGTCGATGCCATTCTCCACAATTGTTGTGGAAAGCAGCACGTCGTAATCATAATTAACAAAGCCCATAATGACTTTCTCCAGTTCTTCGGGTTTCATCTGCCCATGACCGATAGCCACCCGGCAATCAGGCACATACTTACGGATGAGTTCGGCCAATGACTGTAGGTTGTTGATGCGGTCGTTCACAAAGAACACCTGTCCGTTGCGGCTCATCTCGAAGTTGATGGCATCTGCCATGGTATCACCGCTGAAGGTCACCACCTCCGTTTGTATCGGGTATCGGTTGGGCGGCGGCGTGCGCATNNATGATGCTCATATCGCGCGCACCCATGAGCGAGAATTGAAGCGTTCTTGGTATAGGCGTTGCGCTCATGGTGAGCGTATCTACGTTGGTTTTCAGCTGCCGCAACTTTTCTTTGGTAGACACTCCGAACTTTTGTTCCTCATCTATGATGAGCAGGCCCAAGTCGTGCCACTTCACCTGCTTTCCTATGAGCTTGTGGGTGCCTATAAGGATGTCTATCTTGCCCAGCGCCAGGTCTTGCAGAATTTGCCTTGTCTGCGTCGATGAGCGTGCCCGTGAAAGGTAATCCACACGTACGGGCATATTCTTCAATCGGTTACGGAACGTCTGATAATGCTGATAAGCGAGCACCGTGGTGGGCACCAGCACAGCCACCTGCTT
>DLDC01000017.1:4848-5784 GCA_002480935.1 Prevotella sp. UBA7782
CCAGCCGGTCCATAGGCCTTGCACACTCCATGTCATGCTTCACATCCTGCGTAGCCTTGAGCTGATCGGGCGTATCCTCATAGAGGAACGAAGCCTCGAGCTCATGCTGCATGAAGGTGTCGGGGCTGAAAGCGAAACCTTTCTCACTACGCCTTTTGGCATAGAGCTTTATCAAATCACGCGCTATGTCCTTGATGCGCTTCTTGGTACGCTCCTTGAGCCGCTGCCAGGCTCCGCTGCCCAGGACCGATAGCTTGGGCTCTTGGCCGGCCCCGTTGCTTCTGTACTTGGATATCTTATATAGAGAATGGATGGAAACGTCTACGATGTCGCCATGCTGGTAAACAATTCTGATGACCTCTTGATAGTTGTTGCCCGAAGGCACACGCACCAGTCCGGCAAACTTGCCGATACCAAAATCCACATGAACGATATAGTNNTCCATCTCCTGCAGTTCCTTCATGGTGAGGGCCACCTTGCCGCCGCGCGCCAAATCAGATTTAAGGTTGTACTTATGAAAACGGTCGAAAATCTGATGATCGGTGAAGAGGCATACCCTGAGTTTGTTGTCGGCAAAGCCCTCGTGCAGAGTCTTGCCAACGGGTGTAAAGGGTATACGCTCTGTTGTCATGGACGAGAGCGAGGTACGTCTGCCGGTGTCTGACACATCAGTCTGCGAGTCGAAGATGTCTCTCAGCCGGTCTGTTTGCTTCTGCGAGTCGGCGAGGATATAAATTTTATAGCCCTGCAGAAGATAATCTTGCAGGGAAGATTCAAGTAAGTTGAAATTCTTATGAAAGAGGGGTTGTGGAGCTATGTCAAACTTTATCTCGGCCTGTGCGTGCTGTGAGGGCTTAGTGCCAAACTCTATGAGCCTAAGAGGCTTGGCGTCGGCATCAAACTGACTGGCCGTAACGAGTTGTGACTCACGCTGCA
>DLDC01000044.1:0-318 GCA_002480935.1 Prevotella sp. UBA7782
GGCCAACGCGGCCCGTCAGGGGCTTGACAGCGGCTTGCGCATCGCTTTCCGCTCAGGCGCAGTGATGGGCCTTGTGGTGGTAGGACTGGGGTTGCTCGACATCACCCTATGGTTCTTGGTGCTCTCATGGTTCTATCATGGCAGCAACACAGCACTCATCATCATCACCACCACCATGCTTACGTTCGGCATGGGAGCCTCAACGCAGGCCCTCTTTGCCCGTGTGGGCGGTGGCATATACACCAAAGCAGCCGATGTTGGAGCCGACTTGGTGGGTAAGGTAGAGGCCAACATACCCGAAGACGACCCGCGCAACCC
>DLDC01000044.1:330-755 GCA_002480935.1 Prevotella sp. UBA7782
AACGTGGGCGACAACGTGGGCGACGTGGCCGGAATGGGTGCCGACCTGTACGAAAGCTACTGCGGTTCTATTCTCAGCACGGCCGCTCTGGGTGCAACAGCATTCGCATCTGCTGCTGGTGACATGCAGCTCAAGGCCGTCATAGCGCCCATGCTCATAGCGGCCATTGGCATCTTCCTGAGCCTGCTGGGCATATTCCTGGTGCGCACAAAAGACGGAGCGCAGATGAAAGACCTGCTGCGCTCGCTCGGCCTGGGCACCAACACGGCAGCCGTGCTCATTGCCATTGCCACCTTTGGCATACTCTATTTCCTCGGCATAAGCAACTGGATGGGCATCAGCTTCTCAGTGGTGAGCGGTCTGGTGGCCGGTGTCATCATCGGACAATCGTCAGAATACTACACCTCACAGAGCTATAAGCCCAC
>DLDC01000044.1:774-1490 GCA_002480935.1 Prevotella sp. UBA7782
GCTTGGGAACGGGCATGATTTCAACTTGCATACCCGTGCTCACGGTGTCTGCCGCCATCCTTCTGAGCTATTTGTGCGCCAATGGTTTCGATATGTCTCTCAGCGCACAAAGTATTCAGTACGGCCTATACGGCATTGGCATAGCCGCAGTGGGCATGCTCTCAACGCTGGGCATCACGCTTGCCACCGATGCCTACGGCCCTATAGCCGACAACGCGGGCGGAAACGCTGAGATGAGCGAACTGGGCGAGGAGGTAAGATCGCGCACCGACGAGCTCGACGCACTGGGCAACACCACCGCAGCTACGGGTAAAGGCTTTGCCATAGGCTCTGCCGCGCTCACCGCGCTGGCCTTGCTGGCCTCTTACGTAGAGGAAATCAAGATTGCCATGGAGCGTGCCGTGAACGAAGGAAGAACGTTCGTAGACGCGGCCGGAAACATCTTCGACCCGCTGAAAGCCACTATGCCCGACTACATGAACTTCTTCCAAGTAAACTTGATGAACCCCCGTGTGCTGGTGGGTGCATTCATCGGAGCCATGGCAGCCTTCTTGTTCTGCGGACTGACCATGGGTGCCGTGGGCCGCGCGGCAGGAAAAATGGTTGAAGAAGTGCGCAGGCAGTTCCGCGAAATCAAGGGCATACTCGACGGAACGGGTACTCCCGACTACAGCCGATGTGTGGAAATATCCACCCGAAGCGCGCAACACGAGATA
>DLDC01000044.1:1626-5264 GCA_002480935.1 Prevotella sp. UBA7782
GGAGCCTGGGACAACGCCAAGAAATACGTAGAAGAGGGCCATTTCGGGGGCAAAGGGTCTGAGTGCCATAAGGCAACCATCGTGGGCGATACGGTAGGCGACCCCTTCAAAGACACGTCTGGCCCGTCGCTCAACATCCTCATCAAGCTCATGTCTATGGTGAGCATCGTGATGGCCGGCCTCACTGTGGCTTGCATGTAACGCACTTAAGCATCTGCTTAATAGTTGAAAAGCGGCTTCACCGTCAGGGTAAAGCCGCTTTTCTCCGTATATTCAGTAAGTCGTAAGGGTACTGAGATGCGCCTGAGCAGCACGCTTTGAGCTGTGCTGCTCAGCAATCTTTGCCCTTATGGGTCATGATGTTAAGCACCATATCATCTGTGGCATTCATGGCATCCTTGCCAATGTTGGTGAGGTTACGGATGCTCTGGTCAACATCTTCGTCTATGATTCCCTCAGCGGCAGTGACATGCTTGCCCTCTCGGGCCAGCAAGGCAGAGAGCAAAGCAGTAGACACTCCGGAGCAAATCTTCAGCGCGCAGCTGGGCTTGGCGCCGTCGCATATCATGCCGGTGAGGTTAGCTATCATGTTCTTCACGGCATGTGTGATGTCGGTATAGTTGCCTCCCATTAGGTAGGTGATGCCACAACTAGACCCTATGCTGGCCACCACGCATCCGCACAAGGCGCTCAGCACGCCCAGGTTCTGCTTGATATAGATGGCCGTGAGGTGGCTCAGGGTGAGCGCTCTGATGAGTTCTTCTTCGGTGTTTTCATTTTCCTTGGCATAAACGGCCACGGGGTTGGTGGCACAAATGCCCTGATTGCCAGAACCACTGTTGCTCATCACGGGTATCATGGCCCCACCCATGCGCGCATCGCAGGCCGAAGCCGTCTTAGAGATGATATGCGAGAAGATGGAGTCGCCGAATATACCGTGGCTCAGCGGCCTGTCCATCGTCTTGCCAAGGCAGTGGCCGTAGTTGCCCTTGAGGCTCTCTTCAGCCGCCCTGATGTTGTAGTCGCGCGTCTTGAGCATAAACCTTATCTCGTCAATGGGCGTGGTAGTGGCAAAGTCGTACACCATTTTCAGGTTCAGACAAATATCGTGTTGCTCGCCCATCTGCTCGTCAGGCACACGGCTGTCCAGCCTTACTGTGCCGTTAACGGCCTCATACACGAATCGGGTATGCGAGCCGCTGATGATGGCCGTAGCGCTTCCTTGTGCGTCGCGGCACGTCACTTCAATGTAGAGTTTGTCGCATTTGCCCTCCTTGAGCCCGATGCTTATGTCATGTTGCCGCATATATTCTTTTCCGGCGGCCAGCGACTTGGGCGTCAAGTCCTTTATCACTTCAAGTTCATACTCACTCTTTCCTATCAGAGCCCCCAGCGCAATGGCAATGGGCAAGCCCACCATGCCGGTGCCGGGTATGCCCACTCCCATGGCATTCTTCAGCATATTGCCACTGAGCAGCACACTGATGCTGTCGGGCACACGCCCCAGCAGCTCATGTGCCTTGGCCGTGCAAAGGGCCACGGCCATAGGTTCTGTACAGCCCACTGCAGGCACCACCTGCTCGTTTATGAGCTTGAGAATTTGTTTTCTTACTTGTGTTTTCAGCATATTAATCGATTCTTAATTCATCAGACACTTGCCTGCGAAAAGTAAAAAGGTTGTTTTTAGCTTTCAAAAGTGCCTATTTTGCGTGACGAAAGTGCCTATTTCGCATGACAAAAAGGCCTATTTTGAAAAGCGGGTGCAAGCTATTCTTCTTCTCCAAGCAGCATGAGCAGCTTGTGAGTCCAGTCTTCTCCGTTTTTAGGGCACAGCGTGTGCAGGCCAAGCGATGCGGCTATGGCCACATTGGCAGGCCCGTCATCAACGAAGAGAGTATCATCAGGCCGGATGTTTTCCTTGCTCAGCACGAGCTCAAAGAGGCGCTTGTCGGGTTTCATGAGCTTCACTTCGTAGCTCTTATACTCGCTGTCGAAGTATGAGCGCAGGGGCAATTGCTCCTCACTAAACTGGCTGCTCTCTGCCCAAGCCTGCATAAAGCCGTTGGTATTCGATAAGAGGATGAGCCTGTATCCCGACTTTCTCAGCCTTCTAAGCAGTTGCAGGTTGCGCAGGGGCACCTCTTTGCGATAGCCCAGCCAGGCATATTGGCACTCTTCCCACGTCAGCTGGCGCCCCACATCGGCACTGAGCTGCTGCCTGAACTTTTCTTCCGTAATATCGCCTTGCTCCAGACTGCCGAAGTAACTGCTCTGCGTATAAGCGTCGAGACGTTGCTGAGCGTCTTTAAGACCCAAACGCTGAAACCGCCGCACGGCCTCCTGAGGATCTAAGGTGATGATTACTCCACCCAAATCGAATATCAAATTCTTTATCATATTACGGCTCTTATATTTAATAATGCTTCATGGCACGATCCATCTCGCGCCGGTCTTCCTTCTCCTTGAGCGTTTGCCGCTTGTCAAACTCCCGCTTACCGCGAGCCAAGGCAATATCCATCTTGGCCAAACCCTTATCGTCTATAAACACAAGCGTGGGCACAATGGTCAGTCCGGGTTGCTTTACCTCCTCCTCAAGTCGCTTTATCTCGCGCTTCTTGAGCAGCAACTTACGGTCGCGACGTGCGCTGTGGTTGGCATAAGAGCCATAAAAATAAGGTGAGATGTTCATTCCCTTCACCCAAAGCTCGCCCTTATACACCTCACAATAGGTATCTACGAGCGACGCTTTGCCCAGCCTGATAGACTTAATCTCGGTGCCCGTGAGCACGATTCCGGCGGTATAAGTGTCTAAGAAATAATATTCAAAGGCCGCCTTCTTGTTCTTTATCTGCACAGGACTCTTCTTCCTGAGCTCTTGTTCTTCTTTGTTCATATTATGATTCTATCTGTGCGAAGTTACTGATATGGTCGTCTATGTAAGCAGCAACCTGCCCCGTCCATTGCTCTTCGTTAACGATGAAGTCGTCGTCATAGTCGTCAAACTCCGGCATCTGCTCATAGAGAGCCATGAAGTCGGCATCACTCATGTCGCGTTCTATCTGCTCATGATATTTATCATACCACTTCTTGCAGTGGCGCAAGTGTGAGTAGAGCGTGGTGAGCCCCCACTCTCTCATGGCCACGGCAAAAGGATTCTTGAATATAAAGGCCCCGAAGCCGTTGTGTATAAGCTGCACGTAGCCCCCGTCCATCACCTCGTCGTGCAGGTAAAACCATGCCAAGAGGGTTATCTGGTCGCTGTTGAGCAGCTGCATATTGTCTTGGGTGAGCTGCCCGCCAATGGCATTGAGCAGGCCATCCGTAAACACTTTCACAAAGGCATCCATGCCCTCGCCGGCCGCCTTGCGCAGGGCGGCATCGCTAACTGACACTTTTATCATATCAAAACTTGCTATGTGTGGTTTGCAAAGTTACAATAAAAGATTAATACTATCAGCAAAGAAGATGAAAAAGATGTGTAAAAGGAAAAAAAGAACGGCCTAAGACGGGGCGTTTCCTAGATTTTTTGTAAATTTGCAATCGCAAGAACAAGTTTATCAACATAACAATATTTAATTATTTTATTTGGCGAACATGATTATCTATTCAAAGGAAGTCGACAACATGTGCGTTGTCAA
>DLDC01000181.1 GCA_002480935.1 Prevotella sp. UBA7782
AGCCTAGCGCCGCATCCTTCTGAGTGGTCGTGTCTATCTGTGCTATCTTCCAGTTGCCCGCTACACTCTCTGTCGTAAAGTCTATGTTGTAAACGCCATCATCGCTATCTGAGCAGCCGGCAAGAATACTTGCGGCCACAAGAGTCGCCATAGCGAAACCTAAAAAATATTTTCTCATAAGCTTATAATGTTTTATTATAAGAATGCAAATACTGTTGATATATTGCATGAACCGGTCAGCTAACTATCGTTTTGCCTTGGTCGTGTCCGGTTTTGCGGGTGCTTCGTTCTCTTGATTGTTGTTTGCGGGAGCCTGAACGTTTTCTTCTGGCTGCTCTTCGGGAGCCGTTTCTTGCTCCTGCGGAGCCTCCTGTTCGGGCTGTTTCACCTCTTCTATCACCTCCGTGTCGGGCGTCGGTTCCGTCTCTTCTATGGGTTGAGGCTCTTCCTGTAATGTGTCTGCCGGTGCCACAGCGGTGGTGTCGGCGGGGTGATTGCCGAAGTCTCTCATGCCAAAAAAGGCAAGTCCCAGCACAATCATCACGACAACGGTGATGATGACGGTCAGTACTATGGTGTGGCTACCCTTCTTTTGAGGCTGATCGTCATGATTGTCCAGTGGTTGCCCGTTATAGGTGGGCTCATCGTTAGCGGCATTATATTGTTCGCCCTTGTCCACGTCAGGCAGCGTAATCTGCATGACAGAATGGCACTGGGGGCATTTGCAGCGAACGGTTTGTCCGCCTTCGGCTTCTATTAAGAATTTTTTGCCGCAATTATCACATGTGATTTGATATCTCATATCTGTTTTTTTGAGTTTATAATCCCACTGCTTTCAGCACAACTTGCGTGGCTCCGCTTCGGCTCTTGACATAGTTGCCGGCCTCTTTGCCGCATTGCTTGAGATAGGCCGTATCGCTTTCCAGTTGGCTAATGGCCGACATGAAGTCTTGCTTGTTGCTTATTTCTATGCCGCCCCCGGCTGTTTTCAGTTCTTGCGCCTCACGGAAGTGCTCATTGTTAGGGCCAAACAGCACAGGCATATTCCATACGGCAGCCTCCAGCACATTGTGTATGCCGACGCCAAAGCCGCCCCCCACGTAGGCCACAGTGCCGTAATGGTAAACGCTGGACAGCAGTCCGAAGCAGTCGATGATGAGCACTTCGGCCTCTCTCAGTTCCTCTTCTGTGGCTAGGGCGGCCTGCGTATAGCGTATCACCTTGCGGCCATCGAGCATAGACATGATCTGTTTGAGGTGCTCCTCTGCTATCACATGCGGTGCTATGATGAGCTTCCAGTTGCGGTGAACGTTGAAATAAGGTATGAAGATGTCCTCGTCTGGCGGCCAAGAGCTGCCGGCCACGAACACCAGAGGCTTATCATTGCCTTGCGATGTGCCTTGGCAGAACGTGTCAACAATGGGCAGTTGCTTGCTGGCAGCCTTGATTTGAAGAACCCTGTCGAAGCGTGTGTCTCCCACAATGTCTACATCTGTGATGCCTATCTTAGCCAGCAGTTCCTTGCTGATGGCGTTTTGCACAAACAAACGAGTAAAGCATTTGAGCACTCCGGCATAGTGCCGGCCATAGAACTTAAAGAATATCTGGTCGGGACGGAATATGCTTGACACGCTGTAGACGGGCACATTGCGATGCTTCAGTATGTGGAGGTAGTTGTACCAGAACTCATATTTGATGAAGAATGCCATCACTGGGCGTATTGTCCGCAAGAATTTGCGGGCGTTGCCCACTGTGTCTATCGGCAGATAACAAATGATGTCGGCTCCCTGATAGTTCTTCCTCACCTCATAACCAGACGGAGAAAAGAAGGTGAGAAGAATCTTATAATCAGGGTGGTCGCGGCGTATCTGCTCTATCAGAGGCCTGCCTTGCTCGAATTCTCCCAGCGAAGCGGCATGAAACCAGATGTATTGAGCATCCGGGTCAATCTTATTTTTTATTACCTGAATGGCCTCACGCTCACCTCTCCACATCTTTCTTACTTTCTCGTTGAAGAGGCTATAGATCATGATGCCAAGCTGGCACATATACATAGCGAAGTTATACATCGCGAAAAAGTTTTGTATTAATGAAGCGTTTCTATTGCTTTATGCAGGCGGGCCAGTGTCTCGTCCTTGCCCAAGAAGGCTGAGATGTCGAACATGCCCGGTCCTTTGCCGATGCCAACCAGTGCCAGTCTGAAGGCGTTCATCACGTCTCCCAGTTTGTAGCCCTTGTCTTCAACCCACTTCATAACCAATTTCTCCTGGTTTTCGAGTGAGAAATCGTCTATGTCGGCAAGCACTTGGGCCAGCTCTGTCATTTGTCTTGCCGAATATTCTTTCCAGCGTTTGCGCACCGTCTTCTCATCATAAGATGTTGGCGCGATGAAGAAGAATGAGCAAAGAGGCCATAGCTCCTTCACAAAATCCACACGGTCTTTCATCATGTGCACCACTTGTCTCACGCGGTCGAGTGTCGTTTCAACGCCATTGTTGGCCACGATAGGTGCGAAGAGGCGTGCTATCTCATCGTCACTCTTGCGCAATATGTACTCATGATTAAACCAAATGCCCTTCTTGTAGTCGAATTTTGCGCCCGACTTTGAGCATTTCGTGATGTCGAAAGCCTTTACCAGCTCGTCGAGCGAGAATATCTCCTGCTCTGTTCCGGGGTTCCAGCCCAGCAAAGCCAGGAAGTTTACTACGGCTTCGGGGAAATATCCGCTCTCTCTATAGCCCGAGCTAACCTCTCCCGTCTTGGGGTCGTGCCACTCAAGTGGGAATACCGGAAATCCCAGGCGGTCGCCATCGCGCTTAGACAGCTTGCCTTTGCCTTCTGGTTTGAGCAGCAAGGGCAGGTGAGCAAACTGTGGCATGGTGCTCTCCCAGCCAAAAGCGCGGTAGAGCAGCACGTGCAATGGAGCCGACGGAAGCCACTCCTCGCCTCTGATAACGTGCGTTATCTCCATGAGATGGTCGTCTACGATGTTGGCCAAGTGATATGTGGGCAGCTCATCAGCGCTCTTATAGAGCACCTTATCGTCTAGTATGTCGCTTTTAATAACCACTTCGCCGCGTATCAAGTCGTGCACGTGCACCTCTTCGCCCGGTTCTATCTTGAAACGCACCACATATTGCTCGCCCTGCTCCATCAGTTGGTTCACCTCATCGGCCGGCATGGTGAGCGAGTTGCGCATCGTCATGCGGGTAGAAGCGTCGTACTGAAAGTTGGGGATAGCCTTTCGCTTGGCCTCAAGTTCCTCGGGCTTGTCGAAAGCAATGTAGGCCTTGCCGCTGTCGAGCAG
>DLDC01000223.1:0-197 GCA_002480935.1 Prevotella sp. UBA7782
CCGCCCCCGCCAATTTCAAGATGTCGCACTTTGGAATATGCTCTTGCGGACCTATGAACGAGGCAATCCAAAAGAGCAGTGCTGCACCCGCCACACGAAAAGAAACTACAGAAATGCCATCAAAACCCGTGTTCATCGCATCTTTGGCTATCGGAGCCATGAAGCCCCAGATAGCCTCAGCGGTAAACATACTCAGA
>DLDC01000223.1:241-2611 GCA_002480935.1 Prevotella sp. UBA7782
ATCATCCACAAAATTACTAATAAATGCAACGGCATGAAACAACATAAGAATATTTTTCTTATATTTGTGCCAAAACTATAAAACCATGCAGAAATACGCAGATTATATTACTCAAATAGAGATTGACGCCCTTTGGAGTGGCCACAAGCATATCCTGTGGAACCTCGACCGAAAGGTGAACATCCTGAGCGGTGTCAACGGCGTGGGCAAGAGCACCATATTAAACAAGGTGGTGAAGGGACTGGCCCAAGGCGGAGAGTTTCCTTCCCATCTGCTCAAGGGCGTGCACCTGAAAGTAAGTCCCGAGGACGCACGATGGTTACGCTTCGACATCATCCGTTCTTTCGACCGTCCGCTGCTCAATGCCGAGGTCATTGCACAGATGAATGCGTCGCTGGCCACCGAACTCGACTTCCAGCTCTACAAGCTCCAGCGCAAGTATCTCGACTATCAGGTGAACATCGGCAACCGCATCATCTCTGTGCTGCAGAGCGGAGCTCCCGACGCGGCACAGAAGGCGCAGGCCATCAGCGCTCCTAAGAAGCGCTTCCAGGACCTTATGGACGACCTCTTCACCGAGACAGGCAAGAAGATAGTTCGCACGGAAAACGAGATACGCTTCACGCAGATAGGCGAGACGCTGTTGCCTTATCAGCTCTCAAGTGGCGAGAAACAAATGCTGGCCATACTGCTTACGGTGCTCATAGAGGACAATAAGCCTTACGTGCTCTTCATGGATGAGCCTGAGGTGAGCCTGCACATAGAGTGGCAGAAGCGGCTCATCGACTTGATATTGGAGCTAAATCCCAACGTGCAAATCATTCTTACCACCCACTCGCCTGCCGTCATCATGAACGGATGGGCCGATAAGGTGACGGAGGTAAGCGACATTACGGACCAAAAAACAGAGATATGAGCAGGCGGTTAAGAGATAATCTCTCCTCCGACTACTTCGGCGCGGCCAACAAGCTCAACTCTAAGCATGCCCGACGCAAGATAGTGGCTTACGTGGAGAGTTACGACGATATTTATTTCTGGCGCACGGTGCTGAGCAGCTTTGAGGACAGCACGCGCTATTTTGAGGTGATGTTGCCTTCAAGGGTGTCGCTCACCAAGGGCAAGAAGCAGGTGCTCATGAACCTGATAGGCAAGCATGTGGGGCAGAACATGATAGCTTGTGTAGACGCTGACTACGATTACCTCTTGCAGGGTGTTACTGCCGTGTCAGAGGAAGTGGTGAACAACCCCTACGTGTTCCACACCTATGTCTATGCAATAGAGAATTTCCAGTGCTATGCGCCCGGCTTGCACGATGTTTGTGTGGCAGTTACGCTCAACGACCATGCCATCTTCGACTTCAACGCTTATCTGAAGGAATATAGTGAGGCCATCTATCAGCTCTTTATCTGGAACATCTGGCATTACAGAAAATCTATTTACGGGCAGTTCACTATAACCGATTTCAACATGATAGTGAACACAGGGCGCTTTAATCTGCAAGACCCATGGCGCGGACTGGAGCAGGTGAGGCGCAAGGCACGGCGCAAGGTGCAACAGCTGCAGCGCGTGCATCCCGAGGCCGGCGATGATATCAAGGCGCTGGAGAAGGAGCTTAACGCGTTGGGAGTGACGCCCCAGACCACCTATCTCNNCAAAATTCGTGAGTTGCAACGCCAGTATCCGAATAATAAGGAGGCCTACCTGAAGGTGAAGGACGATATCTTGGCTCTAGGCGTCACGCCTCAGACCACCTATCTCTATGTGCAGGGCCATCATCTCTTCGACACCGTGGTCACACCTATGCTTAAGAAGGTGTGCGAGAAGCTCATCCGCGACCGTCAAAGGGAAATATATGCCTTAGCAAAGCATAATGTGCAGATGCACAACGAATTGTCCAGCTACACACATAGCCTTGAAAGCATCGTGCCTATGCTGAAGAGGAGCACGGGATATATGNNGCCTTTCAAGAGGCTGCAAAAAGACATTGCCCGCTTCTTGGGCGAAGCGGGCAATGGCGGTGTGGGCGAGTGAATACGCTCAGTCTGCTATGTGCACCTCAAGCACTTTGGCCTTGCCTTTCAGCGTGATGCTTGTGGCAGAAGCCGGCACCAGCAGCGATGTTCCGCAAGGCAGCTCGGCGCTGTTGCCCTCGTTGTCGGTCACGGTGGCCGTTCCTCCCACGCCGATGAGTATCACAAAGCTGTCCAGCCTGCTCGTGTCAATGCTTTGCTCGTGGGTAATGTCATACACCGATGTGGTGAAATAGGGGCAGTTGACAAGTTCCACGCGCCTGTCCTTGGCCGGTGTGTAGTGCGTCCGGCAGTCGGCTTCCGGCTTATAGTCAATGCTTTCGGCCGCCTCCTTGGTGTG
>DLDC01000102.1 GCA_002480935.1 Prevotella sp. UBA7782
GAAGAACACCTCCAGATTGGGCCACACCTCGTCGACATACTGCTT
This sequence comes from Prevotella sp. UBA7782, assembly GCA_002480935.1. The sequence continues at coordinate 46 of DLDC01000102.1, forward strand.
GCCGGTGATCTCCAGCATGCGGTCGAGCACGGAGAGCATCCACGAGGGCACGCCACTGATGTTGGTCACGTTTTTGTGCATGGTTTCGCGTGCTATATGGTCGCGCTTCACCTCAAAGTCGCTCAGCAGAGCCGTTTCCTTACGAGGCACTCTGAAGAGATTGGCCACCGGATTCATGTTCTCTATGAGCACGGCGCTCAGGTCGCCCACGATAGAATTGGGCAGATTATAGTTGGGCGAGTGGCTCCCACCCAATATTAATGACTTGCCGTCGAACAGTTTGCTCTTGGGATTGTTGCCCAGATAGAAGGCCACAACATCTCTCGGCCCCTGATAATGTATCTGCTGCAAGCCCTCGGGCGTGACGGGAATGAACTTTGATTTGTCGTTTGTGGTGCCCGAACTCTTGGCATACCACTTCACCATGCCGGGCCATAGCACGTCTGTCTCGCCATGACGCATACGGTCTATGTCGATTTTCAAATCCTCATAAGTATTTACCGGCACGTTCTGCACAAAATCGTCGTAGCCGGTAGTAACGCCAAAGAGGTGCTTCCTGCCATATTCCGTGTTCTTGGCCTTGCTCAGAAGATAGGTCAGAACCTCGTGTTGCATGGCGTCGCCCTCTGCGTTATATCGCTGGAGCTCACGCCTCCGCGACTTGAAAAGCAGCTTATCTGCTATACAGGTTAGACTCATTTAAATGATTGCTAATTGAACTACAAAGGTAAGGTAAACTTTCGTGATACCTTAATATTTTACTTATTTTAATATGTTATATGCCCTATGAAAAGTCCGTGCGTAGCATGGTCGGGGGTAAGAGCGGTTTCTAAAAAGGCTTGCAAAAAGGTTTTTGCCTCTGCCCTTTTCCTGTTTTTGGCAGGCCGGAGCGCTGATGGCCATGATGAGATGCAGGCGAAGAAAAGATAAAAACGGTCACTATTGTAATGGATTGACAGACAGTGGGTTGGCGAAGCTGCTCGGAAGGTTTTGCAAAAGTGCCTCTTTTAGCTCGTAAAAGTGGCTGTTTTGGCTTGCAAAAGTGCCTGTTTTGAAGTCGAAGAAAGGCATTCTTACGTTCAGAAAGCAAAAGGCAAGAGATTTCATACACATACGTCGGTATACAAAAAGGCCAAGGCACTCCTGTCGGAAAACCTTGGCCTGAATGACTATGGGGTGTAAATGGTTGGCTTATTTCTTCTTCTCAGCTTGGCTGGCATCCTTTTTCTCAGCTGCCGGAGTGGGTTGGGCAGGCTTCAAAACAGCACTGTAGCGGGGCTCGTCACCTAACAGCTTCACGGCTTCACGCCATTGCTTGTCAAACTGCAGCGAGTTTTCTACTGTGCCACGCTGGAAATAATAGCAGGCCACAAGGTCGCTTGTAATGACCTGCTTGAGTATCTTCTTGTTGTAATCAAGGTCTTTGGCCAAGTTATGGCTGAGCTTCTTTTCCAGCGCGTCAAACTCAGGCTTAGCGTCGTCATAATAGCCTTCGTATTTGGCGAGCTTCACCAGGTTCTCCATATATCGCTTGCTCTCGCGGTCATACTTAAATCCGCTCTTCATGGCAAACTGCTTGAAGTCGTCGTAATCGGCATCGCTTATCACGAAGTTGCGGGCCGGTGCGATGGTGGGATGCGCCTTCATATACTTCAATTCCCAGTTAAGGAGCGTTTCGGTGGAGTCCATTCCGCTTGATGCGAGATAGAAAGCGATGTTGGGCAACGAGTCGGGCTGCACCTCGATGTCGGGTTTGATGCCTCCGCCATCGCGCACCTCGCGGCCTCCCGCAGTGTGGAAGACATGCGTGAGCGAGTCGGGCACGTGCTCGGTGTAGCCTCCTTTGTCGTGCTTATAGTTGATGGCCTGAATGCATCTGCCGCTGGGAATGTAATATTTTGATGTGGTCAGCTTGATTTGTCCGTTGTACGGCAGCTCCATCGAGGTCTGCACCAAGCCCTTGCCATAGGTTCGTGTGCCCATCACCACGGCCCTGTCGAGGTCTTGCAGGCTGCCGCACGTAATCTCACTGGCCGATGCCGTCTCGCCATTTACCAGTACTACGATGGGCATAACCGTGTCGAGCGGCTCTACGGAAGTAACATAATCGTGATTGGCACGCTCTAGTTTGCCCCGTGTTTGCACCAGCGTGATGCCCTTGGGCACAAACATATTGACGATGTTCACGGCTTCGGAGAGTGAGCCTCCGCCGTTGTTGCGCAGGTCGAACACCAATGCTTTCATGCCGTCGCGCTTCATTTCGAGGAAGGCGCGGCGCACATCCTTCGAGCAATCTGTGGTAAACGAGTTGAGGTTAAGGTAGCCAATGCCGTTTTCCTGCAGCCCGTAGTAAGGCACGGCAGGCATCTGTATAGACCGGCGGGTGAGCTTCATGCACATCTTCTTGCCCGTAGAGGGGCGTTGAATGGTAAGCATAAAGCTAGTTCCGGGCTCGCCCCTGAGGTGGCTGCTCACGTAGCTCACGTCCTTGCCTATCATCGACGAGTCGTCTATCTGCAAGATGATGTCGCCCTTTTTCAGCCCGGCCTCGGCAGCGGGGTTATGCTCATAAGGTTCGTCTATCACCACCCGCTTGAGAAGCAGGTTATACTTGATGATAGCGCCAATGCCCGCATACTTGCCCGTCACCATGGTGTTAAGGTTCTTCACATCCTGTTCGGGATAGTAAACTGTATAGGGGTCTAGCGAGCGCAGCATGGCATTGATGGCCGTGCCCACCACATCGTTGGCGTTGAGCGTGTCAACATACAGCATGTCGAGGTCTTTATAGATATTGTTAAAGACTTCGAGGTTCTTGGCAACATTAAAGTTATGCTCCTTGTCACTGTTTTGTGCCAGGGCAGGCACACATGCCAGCAAGACAAGAATGTTTATTATCAGTTTCTTCATACTCATTATTTATTCAGTGCAAAAGTACAACTTAGAATTTACATAACGGCTATCAGCCCGTTAAAATTATTGTTTTTACGAGAAAAATGAATTTTTTTTTGCAAAAAGTTTGGTGGTATGAAAAAAACATCGTACTTTTGCAACCGCTTTACAAGAGCAACCTGCTTCAGTAGCTCAGTTGGTT
>DLDC01000207.1:0-153 GCA_002480935.1 Prevotella sp. UBA7782
GATATTTCTTTAGAAAAATAAAGTTTTTTGTACTTTAAAATACTTCCTATATTAACTTATTGTTGTATATTTGCAACCGATAAAACCAATAAGACATTCAAAAAGCAAATAGATGAGCAATATGACACGCACCATTCACTTCACCAAGATGCA
>DLDC01000207.1:185-1779 GCA_002480935.1 Prevotella sp. UBA7782
GTCAACACCTTATTATATAATATACCCGACCCTGAAAAGGCTGCCATAGCATGGAGCAGGCCGCATTTTGGAATAGGAAGCGACGGTCTGGTGCTCATCTGCAAGCCCACAAGCATGAGAGCCAGCTTCAGAATGCGCATCTTCAATGCCGACGGCTCCGAGGCCATGATGTGCGGAAACGCATCAAGATGCATCGGGAAGTATCTGTATGAGAAAGAACTTACCAAAGAAAAAGACATCAAGCTGGAAACAGCGTCGGGCATCAAAACGCTGCACCTGCATCTCAGCGAGGACGGGAAGACGGTAGACAGCGTAACCGTAGACATGCTGGAGCCACAGCTTGAAGTGCCTTCTCAGTTCAGCAAGCCGGCGAGCGGAAAGCTCACGGCAGCCGACCGCGAATTTGAGGGCACATTCGTGTCGATGGGAAACCCACATTATGTGATATTCGTTGACGACCTGGCCACGCTTGACATTGCACGCTATGGTAAAGAGCTGGAATACAATCCGGCCTTCCCCGAGCGGTGCAACATAGAATTTGCACAGATACAGGCACCCGGAAAGATAAGGGTGAGAGTGTGGGAGCGCGGTAGCGGCATCACCATGGCCTGCGGAACGGGAGCCTGCGCTACTGCCGTGGCCGCCGCCAGCACAGGCAGAAGCAGTCGAAAAAACGATATCATCATGGACGGAGGCACACTGCACATAGAGTGGAGCGAGCAAGACAACAGGGTGTACATGACCGGCCCGGCTGCTTATGCGTTTGAAGGCGACATAGAATTAGAAGCAAACTTAACTGAAAAATAAAAGGAATTATGGCACTGATTAATGAACATTTTCTGAAATTACAGAAAAATTACTTATTCGCAGACATTGCGAAGAAGGTGAATGCCTTTAAGGCCACGCATCCCAAATCGCACGTCATAAGCCTTGGCATAGGCGACGTTACGCAGCCACTGTGCCCGGCTGTCATAGAGGCCATGCACAAGGCGGTAGACGAGATGGCGCACAAGGAAACCTTCCACGGCTACGGTCCGGAGCAGGGCTACCCCTTTCTGCGCGAGGCCATCGTGAAGAACGACTATCTGCCACGAGGCATTCATCTCGACCCAAGTGAAGTGTTCATTAACGACGGAGCCAAAAGCGACACCGGAAACATCGGCGAACTGGTGAGATGGGATAACTCTATGGCCGTGACAGACCCTATCTATCCCGTCTACATAGACTCTAACGTGATGAACGGACGCGCCGGCGTATTTGAAAACGGGCGATGGAGCAATGTTACATACATGCCGTGCACAGAGAGCAACGGCTTTGTTCCGCAAATACCCGACCATCGCGTAGATATGATATACCTCTGCTATCCCAACAACCCAACCGGCATGGTCATCCCAAAGGCTGAGCTGCGCAAGTGGGTGAACTATGCTCTGCACAACGACAGCATCATCTTCTACGACGCTGCCTACGAGGCTTACATACAAGACGAAGATATACCCCACTCTATCTATGAGATAAGAGGGGCAAGAGAGGTGGCCATAGAATTCAGAAGCTACAGCAAGACTGCCGGCTTCACGGGCGTGCGCTGCGGATATAC
>DLDC01000207.1:1869-2719 GCA_002480935.1 Prevotella sp. UBA7782
AACGGCACCAGCTACATCAGCCAACGGGGCGCAGAAGCTATATACACACCAGAAGGAAAGAAACAGATAAAAGAAACCATAGCCTATTATATGGAGAACGCACGAATCATGCGCGAGAGCCTCACCCGACTCGGGCTGAAGACCTTCGGCGGTGAAAACGCTCCCTATATATGGCTCAAGACACCCAACGACACACCCTCATGGAAATTCTTCGAGCAGATGCTATACGGAGCAGAGGTGGTGTGCACGCCGGGCGTGGGCTTCGGGCCCGCAGGCGAAGGATATGTAAGGCTGACGGCATTCGGCGACAGAGACGACTGCAAGGAGGCCATGAGACGAATAGAACAATGGCTCAGATAAAGCCTTGAACAAGGTTGCTGAGCCTCATCATCACACTAAAATATTAATTAACACAAACACAAATGCTTATGAAAAAGATGAGAAGATTGCAGGTGATGGCCGTTGCTATGCTGGCCATGAGCACAGGGGCAATGGCACAAGACAAGGTTGAGGCAACCATTCAGGGTGATTTCGTAAATCAGTATATCTGGCGTGGACAGGATCTGGGCAGTGTTTCGTTCCAGCCATCACTGGGCATTGCCTATAAAGGGCTGAGCCTTACGGCATGGGGAAACGTAGGACTGTCGGAGCCCAAAGACACAAAAGAGTTAGACCTTACGGCAGCCTATGCCATAAAAGGCTTCCACGTAGGCGTTACCGACTACTGGTTCAACACGCCCAACGACAGATACTTCTGCTACGCGACACACAAGACAAGCCACCTCTTTGAGGCAAACATAGGCTACGACTTTGGCTTTCTGGCGCTCAACTGGTATACCAACTTCGCCGG
>DLDC01000207.1:2795-3271 GCA_002480935.1 Prevotella sp. UBA7782
GTGGGAGCCGTGCCTTACGAAACAACATTCTATAAGGATGCCGGTGGCTTTGCCGTAACAAACGTATCGCTCAGAGCCGACAAGGAAATAAAGATAACCGACAGCTTCAGCGTACCTGTCTTTGCAGGCATATCGGCCAACCCAAGCACCGAAAAGGCTTACCTGCTGTTCGGCTTTACACTGAGGCCATAACACAACTTGATAACAGAAAGGCGGGAGAGCCCCTAAAGGGACTCCTCCGCCTTTGGAAACAAAAGAACACATTTAAAATTTATTCATCCATAAAAGAAAAAGCAAAATATGGGAAACTTAAGATTTGAGGCAGTAGCCGAAGCTTCCAAAAAGAAGCCGGTAGAAGTAATCGCTCCCACAGAGCGCCCGTCCGAATACTTTGGGAAGAAAGTGTTCAACCGCCAGAAGATGTATAAGTATCTTCCTGCCAACGTCTACGAAAAGCTCATCGACGTTATCGACAA
>DLDC01000207.1:3353-3706 GCA_002480935.1 Prevotella sp. UBA7782
ACACACTGGTTCCAGCCTCTTACTGAGGGCACAGCAGAGAAGCACGATGCCTTCATAGAGCACGACGGAAAAGGTGGTATGATAGAAGAATTCAGCGGAAAGCTGCTCGTTCAGCAGGAGCCGGATGCCTCAAGCTTCCCAAGCGGCGGTATCAGAAACACCTTCGAGGCTCGCGGATACTCAGCGTGGGACCCAACTTCGCCGGTGTTCATCATGGACGACACACTCTGCATACCTACCATATTCATTTCATACACGGGTGAGTCACTCGACTACAAGGCACCCCTGCTGCGCGCGCTGCACGCCGTGAACGTTGCTGCTACAAACGTGTGCCACTACTTCTATCCTGACGT
>DLDC01000113.1 GCA_002480935.1 Prevotella sp. UBA7782
ATTTCGGACTATATATTCACGTACCTTTCTGTGCAAGCCGTTGCGTTTATTGCGGCTTTTATTCCACCACGCGTTCGCAGCTCATGAGGTGTTATGTTGATGCCGTTTGTGCTGAGATGCGGCTCAGAAGCGGCTATCTCAAGGGAACCTTGCGCACTGTTTATCTGGGAGGTGGCACGCCTAGTCAGCTTCCTGCCGAGCTGTTGCAATTGCTTTTTAGTAATATAGAAGATGTGTATGGTCGGCCACAAGGTGAAGTAACCATAGAATGTAATCCTGATGACGTGACCGAGGCATACGCCCGACAGCTTGCCTTGCTGCCCATCAACAGGGTGAGCATGGGCGTTCAGACATTCTCTAACAGCAGATTAAGGTTTCTTCACCGCCGCCATACGGCCCAGGAGGCGCGCCATGCCGTAACGATATTGCGCGAGGCAGGCATCGGCAACATCAGCATCGACCTGATGTTTGGTTTTCCTGGCGAGACGATGGCAGAGTGGGAGAGCGACATCAACGAGGCTTTGGCTCTTAAAGTTGAGCATATCTCGGCTTATAGCCTGATGTATGAGGAGGGCACACCGCTCTATAAGATGCTTAACGACGGACGGGTGAGCGAGATAGACGAGCAGTTGAGCAATGATATGTATGACCGTTTGTGTGACCTTCTGATAGAGGGTGGCTATGAGCATTACGAGATAAGCAACTTTGCCAAGCCCGGTTTTCGTTCGCGGCACAACAGTTCTTACTGGCATCAAATACCTTATATCGGCTTGGGAGCGGCTGCCCATTCCTTCGACATACGCTCACGTCAATGGAACGTGGCTAATGTAGATGATTATATAAAGAGCATTGGTAAGGGCATCGTGCCCATGGAGCGTGAGCAACTGAGCGACTCCACGCGTTATGACGACCTCATCACAACAGCCCTCCGCACGTCAGAAGGCATTGAGGTGGATGCCGTGGCAGAGCCTTATCGCAGTTATATGCTCCGCATGGCAGCCCCTTACATTAGCCGTGGATTGCTCACTCTGTCTGCTGGCCGGCTCTCTCTCACCCGCAATGGCATCAAAGTGAGTGATATGGTGATGGCTGATATGATGTATGTGTAATGCTTTTCATGAGCAGAAGTTGCTACTGCTACATCTGATATTCTTGTTTGTTATCCCATAGCTGATAGCCTTAGATGTTATATGAATTCTTTTTATGATAAACAAATACAGGGAGCCGTATGGTGGCTCCCTGTATTCGATAATATGAAGGTGTAAGTTATTTCACTACAACTTTCTTTCCGTTTACGATGTAAATGCCGTGGTGCATGTCCTGGCGGTTCACTCTTTGGCCTGTAAGCGTATAAATTGCGTCGGCTTTAGAGTTCTCGTTGGCCATGATGCCATTTATACCTGTCGCTGTTTTACGGTTAGAATACAACTGAATATCGGTGTTGCCCGATGTAAAGCAAGAGAAGTAGCCATAGTCATAGTTATACTTCACAAACTCTTTGTAATTGCCTTGGAACTGTATGTTGGCATTTCCGTTGTCGAAGGTGATAGCTGCCATGACGTTATTTCCGGCGGTAGTAGACTGCGTAAGCTGTCCTTTTGTGCTTCCTTCACTAAGATATTTGCCATCGAAGCGGAAGCCCCAAAGCTCTTTTGTGGTGCTCTTGAGCAGCTGCATGGTCTGCACGTTGCTGTTGGCGTAGGCCACCCCGTCTTTCACATAGATGCTCACACCGCCACGCTTGCTGGTATCTTTCAGCTTGCCCATAGCCATGCCGTCACTCTCACACACAAATATCACAGAGTCTTTTGTGGTCAGTTGGCTCACGTCTGTTACCTTATAATAAGGTGTACCCGTTTGCTGGGCAATAGCCAAGTCGCGGTTCAGATAGTTAAGCGTGATGCTGTTGTCGCTGTTCTTGGTTATTTTATAAACAGGAGTTGTGGTTTGCTCAGTTTGATTAAACAACGTGAACGAAGGAATGTTCATGATAACGTTGCCGTAGAGTTGCAGTTGGTTCTCGTTGTTTCCTTTGATAGTCGAGCCGTCTGCCGTCACCACTTTGGCACGCTTATAGTCTTGCTGGTTGTTGACGGTGTTGACACTCCATGCAGACTGATTGTATGCGTAGCGCGAGACGAGCAGACCGCTGCCCATAGACGACGGATACCACGTGTCAGGCTCTCTGTTCTCAAGCACAAAGTATTCATTCGTGTTGTTTGCATTGCGTATCAGCACAGCCTTACCCGGTTGTAAGGTTACGCTCTGCTCGCCTGAAAGGGTGGGGATGTCGAGCCATCCCATGTAGCTCTTTTCATAAGCAGTGTAGCCGATAGGTGCTCGTCCGCCGTTCACGTAAGGACCTTCGTCCATGACAGACCAATAACCGAAGCCGGCGTCATCGTTGTAAGAATAGTCGGTAACGTAGAAGTCGGGCAGGCCGAGTGCGTGTCCAAACTCGTGCGTAAAGACACCCATGCCCATCAGTGAGTTGTTGGTGTCAGTGCCATACAACTCGTTCCCTACGAAATAAGAGCCAAAGTTGTAGTTGCTCATGGATGTAAAGTACGAGCCATAAATGCTGGTGCTTGTCAGTGGCCTGAAGTGTGGCCACACCGTATTGTTGTCACCGCCCGTTGCCTGGCCGCATCCTGCATAGAGAATAGCCACCAGAGGCACGCGGTTGCCTTTGTTGTCGGGGTTGTAATAATACAGGCTGAAGTCAACACCCTGGTCTACTGCCTTGGCAACAGCATCTTTGACCATTTGCTGGACATTGGTGTCCGTGCGGCCGGAGCCGAAGCTTGTAGTAGCGTCTTGGCCGTAATAAGCATAACTGCGATCAAGTGTTACGGTTGCAACGATGTTGAATGTGGGCACGAATGCGCCGTCGCTCTGTTTCTTGAAGTAGTCTTTCACTGAACCAACCGCGCCATTTTCTTCGCTATAACCCTCTTCATTGTAGAAACGAGACATCTTTTCAGCCGTAGTTGTTGCCTGGAATTTCTTATCAGTAAACTGCACCATGATCACAGGGATGGTATAATTGCCTATGCTGGGCATGTCGCCGCCCGACTTAGTGCCCTTCTTTCCCAGTCCGTCAGCGGTTGAGGCATAAAGCAACTTCCTGGTAATAGGCGAGCCGGGTTGCGCTTCAAAAGCCTTCATTGCCTCAGCTTCGGTCAGCTCATGGCTGTTCAGAAAGCTCTGCTCCTCGGCGCTCCGGCTGTCAGCCTCATGCGCAATCAATGAAGAAGGCAGAAGCTTGTTGTTGGAGAACTGTGCGTAGCAAAGGTCATTATTGCTGTTGCGCACCAGAATCTTTCCGTCGAGCGAAGTGAAGTAAGCCTCAAAGCCATCGCCATGCAGGTAGGCCATGATGGTGGTTCCGTCACTCTGCTTGTGAGGAAAAGCCACGTGAATGGGGCGTATGGCATGAGAGTAGGTAGCCATTGCCATCATCACGAGCATGGAAAGGAAAATTTTTTTCATTGTCTGTAATATTCTGTTAATGTTGGATTACAAATTGTTCATCTTGCAAAGATAGTTATTTCTTTGTTATTACGAAGTTGTTTTTTCTTAAAAAATGCTATTCAACTGATTTGTGTGTTCATCTCCTCTCTGCGAAGAACCTTTGCATGAGCTTTCGGCAGGGCTCTTCGAGCACGCCACTCACTACGTTTGTACGGGGATGGAGGGCGTTGGGAGCCAGCAAGTGATAGCCTCTCTTTATGTCGGGGGCGCCATAAACCACCCGGCTGAGCTGTGCCCAGCCTATGGCACCGGCGCACATGGCGCAAGGCTCTACCGTAACATAGAGCGTGCAGCCTGTGAGATATTTGCCCCCAAGGGCATTGGCAGCCGCCGTTATGGCCTGCATTTCGGCGTGGGCCGTAACGTCATGCAGTGTCTCGGTGAGGTTGTGCGCGCTGGCAAGCACCTTGCCCCGGCACACTACTACAGCCCCTACGGGTATCTCACCCTCATCATAGGCTTGCTGCGCCTCTGCTATTGCCTTGCGCATATAGCGCTCGTCTGCTTGTTGCTGTTCTTCTGTATTTGTCATAAACTTATTGGTTGTATTACGCAAAAGTACGACTTTTATTTTGTTTTCCGCCCGATTTCATGTAAATTTGCACATAACTAACGTATGAGAAACTAGTTTAGTTAACTAATATGGCACAACATAACGATTTGGGACATTGGGGAGAAGACCTTGCGGCCAAGTATCTTGAGTCGAAAGATTATTATATTTTGCGTCGCGACTGGCGCTATGGTCACCGTGACCTCGACATCATAGCCATGGCAGATGAGCAAACACTGGTTATTGTAGAGGTAAAGACGCGCAGCAACGAGCGCTTTGCCGATGCCGTGACTGCCGTAGACAAGCAGAAGATACACTCGCTGACTATAGCTGCCAACGCCTTCATACGCATGGCAAATATTCATGCCGATGTTCGGTTCGACATCATTACGGTGGTTGGCACATCGCCCGAAACGGCTGTCGTCACACATATTCCTAATGCCTTTCTGCCTTATTATTAAGTATTTATAATCATTTAGAGATATGAAAAATCTATTAAAGAAAATCGTAAAGCTTTTTATTGCCGCTCCAAAAGACGATGGTTTGCGGGTGATAAGGCTTGATACGGTAGACAGTACAAACAGATATTTGAGGCAATATCAGCCGTCTGAGGATGAGGAGATGACCCTCGTTGTGGCCGATAATCAGACGGCAGGGCGCGGGCAGGGCACCAACAGCTGGGAGAGTGAGGCCGGCAAGAACCTTCTTTTCTCGCTTCTTGTGCATCCCACCATGCTTCCCGTTAACAGGCAGTTCATGCTTTCAGAGGCTCATGCACTGGCGTTGAGAGAGGCTTTGAGCGGATATGCTGATGGCTTCATGGTGAAATGGCCCAACGATATCTATTATCATGACAGTAAAATAAGCGGAACGCTCATAGAGACCAAGCTCAGTAGCCGCGGCATAGGCAGCTTCATACTGGGCACGGGCATTAACGTTAATCAGCAAAAGTTTATGAGCGATGCGCCCAATCCTGTGTCATTGAGACAGATATTAGGCCATGATGTAGACCGGGATGAGTTGATGGACGCCGTGATCAAGGCTTTTAAGAAGTATTATCGCTTGATAGTTAACGGTGATTATGGCACATTGTCGGCCCTATATCATGAGTATCTGTATCGTCGTCATGGTTTTTATCCCTATCAGGATGCCCGTGGCGAATTTGATGCTGCTATTGTTGAGGTGCAAGACGACGGTTTGCTGGTGCTGCGTGATAAGGAGGGAAGAGTGAACACGTATGAGTTTAAGGAAGTGAAAGCTGTTATTAAAACCGAAAAGTAATAATATGCGCTGAAATAAAGTGCTTTACGGTTCTATATTAAAGTAAATAGCGAGGAATAATAATCATTATATAATCAACATTATGGCAAGATTCAAGCGTATTTTGCTCAAGCTTTCAGGTGAGAGCTTGATGGGTAAACAGAACTATGGTATTGATGCTGAGCGTCTGGGCGACTATGCCCGACAGATTAAGGAGGCTCATGACATGGGCGTACAGATAGGCATCGTGATAGGCGGTGGTAACATCTTCCGCGGGTTGAGTGGCTCTCAGAAGGGCTTCGACCGTGTGAAAGGCGACCAGATGGGTATGTGCGCAACCGTCATCAACTCGCTTGCGCTAAGCTCGGCACTGGGTGCTCAAGGCGTGAAGAACAAGGTGTTTACTGCTATCAGGATGGAGCCAATAGGCGAATTCTACAGCAAATGGAAGGCCATAGAGGCCATGGAGCAGGGGTGTGTGTGCATCTTCTCTGCCGGAACGGGTTGCCCTTATTTCACAACAGACACCGGAGCGTCGTTGCGCGGCATTGAGATAGAGGCCGACGTGATGCTGAAGGGCACGCGTGTGGACGGCATTTACACAGCCGACCCCGAGAAAGATCCCACGGCAAAGAAGTTCAGTGACATCACGTATGATGAGATTTACAACCGTGGACTGAAGGTTATGGACCTTACGGCTACCACCATGTGCAAGGAAAACAACTTGCCTATCTACGTTTTTAACATGGATGTTGTGGGCAATTTGCACCGTGTTCTGGAGGGTGAAGAAATAGGAACGTTGGTTCATAACTAATTCATCGCATTCTGAAAGGCATGTTTTGGCTTTGCAAAATAGGTACTTTTACAACGCAAAAAGGCCTATTTTGCAAGCTTAAAGTGCCTATTTTGCAAGGTTGCTTATATGCTTTGTATAAATAGTTGATTAACAGTTAGTTGGTGGAAGATATCAAATCACTTGATAAAAGCGTGGTGACGCGGCTAGAAGCCTATGCGTCGCAGTATGAGACAGCCGCTTTTCTGACAGGCGATCCGTCTTGGTTCATGCATCAAGTGGAGGGCACCCGCAATCAGGAAGTTATGGCCTTCATAGCCTCATGCCTCAGTTTTGGCACGCGAAAGCTGTTCATGCCCAAAGTAGATTATATGCTGAAGGCATCGCAAGGCAATATATATCGTTGGGTGGCAGAGGGCTTGTTTCGTGACGACATAGGCGAGTCTGACCACTGCTATTATCGGTTTTATACTTATAAGGATATTCATTGGTTTTTGCAAGCGTTGCAAAGTCTGCTTAGAGATTATGGTTCGATAGGTCACTTTGCCCGCTATGCAGTAGGCAACAGAGAGCCATCGCAAACTGATGTCATGGCAGTGCTATTGTCGCTTAGCGGCTATTTTCAGCAAAGGGCTATCAAAGGATTGGTGCCCAAACCTGTATCATCGCTCTGCAAGCGGCCTTGTATGTTTCTGAGATGGATGGTGAGAGACCATTCGCCCGTTGACCTGGGGCTATGGAGTGGCTTTGTGGACAAGCGTCATTTGCTCGTCCCGATGGATACACACGTGTTCAGCATGGCTCAGCAGTTAGGCCTTATCAGGCAAAAGTCGCCCACATGGAGTGCTGTCAGGCAGCTTACGGAGGTGTTAAGTACCGTTTTTCCCGATGATCCTTTAAAGGGCGACTTTGCCCTTTTCGGCGCGGGAGTGAACGGAAAGGCATGATGTGTCAAGCTTTCAAGGCTTGTAGCTTCCAGAGCTTGCCTGCTTATCTCCTCTCATATCGATGGCTGAACCATGCCAAAAGAATAAATCCCATGAAAACAAAAGGAAATCCTACAAGTGCGGGATAGGCATATCCCCAGCCGGCACTGACCGGCAGACCACCCAAGAAGGCTCCGGCTGCGTTGCCAAAGTTAAAGGCTATCTGAATGCAACAGCCTCCCAGCATCTCGCCACCCCTTGAATGACGAATGATGAGAAACTGTTCGGGCGAGCCTATGCCGAACAGACAGGCGCAGCAAACCACCATGAGCACGATGCTAAGCCAAAGTATGTGAGCGGTGAAGAAAATGAGCAGCAATCCCAAAGCTGCTATCAGTTGCAGGCAAGCGGCTGTCTTGCCAGGCAAAAACTTGTCGGAGAAATAACCGCTGGCCAGATTTCCCGTCACCATGCCCGCGCCCGCTATTGCCATGAGTAGTGGTAGGAGCTTGGCGGGCAAGCCTCCTAAGATGGTGAGGGTAGGTGAGATGTAGCTATACCATGCCAAGATGCCGCCATTGCCGAACATGGTTGCCAGGATGATGAGCCATGGTGCAAGATGCCCCAGAAAGTGAAACTGCCCCATGAATTTGCCTTTTGACTTAGGTGGGATGTTGGGAATGCATTTTGCGGCAAGCATAAGGGCTATGCAACTCATCAGTGCTATCACTGCGAAGGAGAGTCGCCAGGAGAGGCTGCCACTCAGAAAGGTAGCCAACGGAACGCCCAATAGGTTGGCGAAGGTCATGCCCGAACACATGAGCGACACGGCTGTTGTTTTGTGCCGCTCGTCGGCTAGTTGCACGGCAACAAGTGTTCCCACGCCGTAGAACGCTCCGTGAGGCAGTCCGCTGATGAATCTGGCAGCAAAAAGCCATATATAGCTTTGGGCAGAAACAGAAAGGAGGGCACCCACAAGCATGAGGCTCTCAAGCATGAGAATGATTTTCTTGGGCGACTTGTTGTGAAGAATGACAAGAAAGGTGGCCCCTACGCACACGCCCAGTGCATAAGCTGAGATGAGATGACCGGCTACAGGGATGGACACGCCCATATCTTTGGATATGTCAGGCAGAATGCCTTCCATCACAAATTCGGCCATGCCGAGAAGGAATGTGCCAATGGCTAATGCCAGAATGCTTTTTTTCATAATTCTGCTTGTTGCTTCACAAGGTGCGGTTTGTTGCTTCAGCTTTTTCTTTTTACGTCTGTTAGCCTATTATGAAGGATGGTTTAAGAAGGCTGACGCATACACCTTATTATATAGGGTGTTATCCTGAGATTATTCATAACTTGCATCTGACTGAGTGAGACGCAAAGAAAGAATCAGCTATAAAGAGCTAATGAGAGTCGCCCGACTTACTGTCGTCTACCTCTTCATAGTCAACATATTCGCCCTCATCATCGGGTATAATTTGTCTGTTGCGCTCTTCTTCCGTTCGACGATCTGTTATGGAGTCGCCTTTGGGCTTGTTAGGACTACCTTGAAACTGATTTCTAAACTGCTTTGTGGCCTTTCTTATCTTCAGAAAGAAGCTGATGGCCACAAACAGCACAACAATGAAGCCGATGATAAAGACGGAAAATATAAAGGCTAGAAAGCTCATTTCTTACGGTTGGTTAATACAGACAAAATGACATACCATGCTATGATGATGGCAAAAGCGCTGATGCGGAATATCAAGAGCAAGGGAATGCAAGTGAGCAAGAAGGCATATTTCACTTCATTTCCTTTCCAACTCCAGTGCTTGAATTTCAATGCGAACATGGGAACTTCGCTCACCAAGAGCCAACTGCTCACGCAGATGCCCAAAAGAAGAAAGAATACAGAGTAGGAGCTTTGCTCAATGAAGTGGCTGCCACCCGTGATGAGTGACGCCCAGAAAAGGGCGTTGGCAGGGGTAGGCAGACCTATGAAGCCTAGAGCTTGACGTTCGTCGAGATTAAACTTGGCCAATCTGAGCGCAGAAAAGGCTGCCATGATGAAGGCAAAGTATGGCAGATAGTTGCGCAAAGGGTCTAAGAAAGACGGGTAGGGTAGGATGAACAGCTCGCTGAACACGATCATGGAGGGTGCCAAACCGAAGGTTATATCGTCTGCCAGTGAGTCTAGCTCTTTGCCAATAGGCGAACTGACATGCAGTAAGCGTGCACTCATGCCGTCGAAAAAATCGAATACCGCTCCGATAATAATGAAAAGTAATGCCATACCAGCCTGATTGGTAAACGCAAAGCATGTGGCTATGCATCCGGAGAGCAGGTTACAGCATGTGAGGGTGTTGGGTATGTGCTTCTTCATAATTACTTCAATTTAGCTATAATGGTTTGGTCACCCGTTGTGGCCTGTCCCATGGTGACGCAAACCTCAGAGCCCAAGGGCAGGAAAACGTCTACGCGACTGCCCAACTTGATAAATCCCAGATGTTCGTCTATATAGCAATCTTCGCCTTCCTTGGCATAGGTCACGATGCGTCGTGCCACTGCGCCGGCTATTTGTCGGCATAGGATGTCTTTGCCATCAGGCGTTGTAATCATCACATCAGCCCTTTCGTTCTCCTCGCTGGCTTTGGGTAAGAAGGCTTTATGATAGTTTCCGTTTTGGTGATGCACGAATTTCACGCGCCCATCCACCGGGAACCAGTTGGCGTGAACATTAAAGAGACTCATAAAAATACTTATCATGAGCCGACGATCGTGAAAATATTCGTTTTCTTCTACCTCTTCTATAACCACCACTTTGCCGTCGGCCGGAGCCACGACAATATTGTCGGTGTCGTCGTTAGGGAAATATCTGATGGGACATCTGTAAAAATTTGTGGTTATACCATATACAGTTCCAGAAGCAAGCAGGAACAGCCAAAATGGTATTTTGGTGTCAAACGATTGCCATAGCATCGTGGCTATGATAGCAAGAAGCACACCCCCGTATACAAGAGTGTTGGTCCCTTCACGGTGTATTCTTATTTTCTTTATCTTCTTTATCTTTTTCCCCATGGTGTATATGCTCGATTTTTCTGATTGCAAAGGTAGTTTATTTTTATCAGTCAGACAAATTTTCATAGTCATTCTTTTGGCTATGTCGGTTTTTAGAAGTAACTTTGAAGTCAAAATTCAAAATATGGAAGATTTTGTTCATTTGCATGTGCACACGCACTATTCTATCTTGGACGGGCAGTCTAAGGTTCCACACTTGGTAGACAAGGCCATAAAAGACGGAATGAAGGGCATGGCCATCACTGACCATGGCGTGATGTATGGCATAAAAGAATTTTCTGACTATTGCGCAAAGGTCAACGCCGGGCGCAAGAAGGAAGGCTTGGAACCTTTTAAGCCTATCTTTGGCTGTGAGATGTACGTAGCACGCCATCATAAGGAAGATAAGGTGAAGAAAGATGGTGATATGTCTGGCTATCATCTCATTGTGTTGGCTAAGAATTATCATGGCTATAAGAACCTTATCAAGTTGGTGAGTCGCGCCTGGGTTGACGGGTATTACAACCGTCCGAGAACGGATAGGGCCGATCTGGAAAAATATCATGAAGACCTTATTGTTTGCTCAGCGTGTATCGCCGGTGAGGTTCCTGCCAAGATATTAGAGGGTGACATAGAGGGCGCACGAGAGGCTTGCCAATGGTATCACAAGGTTTTTGGCGACGATTATTATCTGGAGTTGCAACGCCATGAGGTAAAAGACCCTAATATAGTGGCCAACCGGGAGACTTTCCCCTTGCAGCAGAAGGCCAATAAGTGGCTGATGACCTTTGCAAAGGAATACGGTATCAAGCTGATATGCACCAACGACTGCCACTTTGAGGATGAGGAGACAGCCGAGGCGCACGACCATTTGCTGTGTCTCTCTACGGGTAAGGATTTGGATGACCCCAACCGAATGCGCTATACCAAGCAGGAGTGGTTTAAAACACGGCAGGAAATGAACGACATCTTCAGTGATGTGCCTGAGGCTATGCGCAACACGCTGGAGATATTAAATAAGGTAGAGATATACAGCATAGACCATGGCCCCATCATGCCTAACTTTCCCATCCCTGAAAGTTTCGGAACGGAGGAGGATATACGCAAGAAATATAGCAAGGAAGACCTGCTGAAGGAGTTCTCTTCTGACGAACACGGGCAGAATACACTCCCACGTGAGGAAGGAGAAAAAAAGATAGAGTCGCTCGGTGGCTATGACAAGGTTTACAGAATAAAGTTTGAGGCCGAGTATCTTAGGCATCTTGCTTTTGAAGGTGCCAAGCAACGTTATGGCGAACCGCTGCCCGATGAAGTGAAAGAGCACGTAAACTTTGAGCTGCATGTCATGAAGACAATGGGTTTTCCGGGCTACTTCCTTATCGTACAAGACTTTATCAATGCGGCTCGCAATGAGTTGGGCGTGATGGTAGGGCCGGGACGTGGCTCTGCTGCAGGCTCGGTGGTTGCTTATTGTCTGGGTATCACAAAGATTGATCCGCTGAAATATGACTTGCTGTTTGAGCGTTTCCTCAATCCAGACCGTGTGAACCTGCCTGATATCGATACAGACTTTGATGACGACGGACGCGGGAAAGTGCTCAGATGGGTGATGGAGAAATATGGCGAAGAAAACTGTGCGCACATCATTACGTACGGTACAATGGCCACAAAAAATTCTATTAAAGATGTGGCTCGCGTAGAGGGCTTGCCCATAGCAACCTCTAACGCGCTTTGCAAGGCTATACCAGACAGGCTGCCAGATGGCTTGAAGATGAATCTGGAGAATGCCATTAAATGTACACCCGAACTTCAAGAGGCTGAGGTATCAACCGACCAACGTGAGAGCAATACCATCAAGTATGCCAAAATGCTGGAGGGAACGATACGCTCTACGGGCATTCATGCCTGCGGATTTATTATCTGTAGAGACCCTATCAGCGATTGGGTGCCTGTGAGTACGGCCGATGATCCTGACTTCAAGAACCTAAAAACAGCCGTGACTCAGTATGATGGTCATGTCATTGAGAGCACAGGACTTATCAAGATGGACTTCCTCGGACTGAAAACATTGTCGGAGTTGAAGGAGGCTGTGCACAACATTAAGCTCACAACCGGCAAGACCATAGACTTAGACAAGATTCCTATAGATGACGAGTTGACCTATAAGCTCTATCAGGAAGGACGCACCATCGGTACTTTCCAGTTTGAGTCGGCAGGTATGCAAAAGTATCTTAGGGAGCTGAAACCTACGGTATTTGAAGACTTGATAGCCATGAATGCCCTCTATAGGCCGGGACCTATGGACTATATACCTTCTTTTATTGCCCGCAAAAACGGCAAGGAGAAGATTACCTATGATATTCCTTGCATGGAAAAATATCTTAAGGACACCTATGGCATCACGGTCTATCAGGAGCAAGTCATGCTTTTGAGCCGTCAGCTGGCTAGCTTCACGCGTGGCGAAAGTGACGCTTTGCGTAAGGCAATGGGAAAGAAAAAGAAGGCCATAGTAGATGCCATGAAGCCAAAGTTCATCAAGCAGGGAACTGCAAATGGCTACGATCCTAAGGTGCTGGATAAGATATGGGGCGACTGGGAAAAGTTTGCCAGCTATGCATTCAACAAGTCGCACGCAACATGTTACTCATGGGTGGCTTATCAAACGGCTTATCTCAAGGCGCATTATCCCGCTGAATTCATGGCTGCTCTGATGACCAGACGGCGCAGTGACATCAAGGAGATAACCAAGCTCATGGAAGAATGTCGGGCTCTTAACATCAGGACACTTGGTCCTGACGTAAACGAGAGTTGGGAATACTTCGGTGTTAACAAGAAAGGTGAGATTCGTTATGGCCTTGCTGCCATCAAGGGCATTGGTGATGTGCCGGCATTGGCTATCATAAAAGAGCGTCAGAAGCGCCCCTTTAAGGATATTTATGACTTTGTAGAAAGGATTGACTTTAACAAAGTAAACTCAAAAGTGCTGGAGTCCTTGGCCCTTAGCGGGGCTTTCGATGTGTTTGGCATTAGCCGTGAGCAATATTTTTCTGAGTGCGGAAAGGACAAAACCTTCTTGCAAGCCCTTATTAGGTATGGGCAGCAGTTCCAGCTCGACAAGCTCAATGCCACACAATCTTTGTTTGGTGATGATGAAGTGGCTGTGCAACATCCTATCGTGTCAAAAGCAGAAAAGTGGCCCGTTATAGAGAAACTCAATAAAGAGAAAGAATATATCGGTATTTATCTCTCCGCACACCCATTGGATGATTATCGTGTCGTGCTGGAAAGTATGTGCAACACTCATTGCTCGGAGATGAGCAGGGATGCTGATAAGGATGTGTTGGCTAAGCGTGACACCATAACCTTTGGCGGATTGGTGACGAAAGTGGATGAGCGTTACTCGTCAAAGACAGGAAAGCCATTCGCCTTTGTTACCATCGAGGACTATGATGGGGCAGGAGAATTGGCTTTCTGGGCAGACGATTGGGCTAAATATAATGGCATGTTAAAGCGCGACAACCCTGTTTTCATCAAGGCTAAAGCTGTTCAGCGTTTTCGTGACAGCAATGTTTATACTATACGTTATGATGAGGTGCAATATCTGTATGATGTGAAGACAAGCCAAATTGGCAGACTCACCATAGGCGTAGACATAGATGTTATGGATGAGGCATTGGTCAACGACTTGGCTACAGTTGTTGAGGGAAGTCCTGGCAAAACGGAGCTGTTCTTGCAGTTGCGCGGAGCTGATCCCAACGAAACCCTGCTCTTGCGCTCTAATGTGCCGGGAGTGAACCTTGACGGCAAGCTGATGAACTTCATTGAGTCAAATCCACATTTGGATTATCATATAGGATAAGATGGCATGATGTTTGCCTTTAAGTGTACGTTTATAGAAAGAATATTTTATAATATTAATACAAAGTAGAAATGGAAGTAAAAATCACAAGCGACAACTTCGCTTCTTACAAGGATGGTGACAAGCCTTTGGTAGTAGATTTATGGGCTGAATGGTGTGGACCTTGCCGTATGATCGGTCCTATCATCTCAGAACTCGCTCAAGAATATGACGGTAAAATCGTTGTAGGCAAGTGTGATGTAGAGGAGAATGATGACGTAGCAATGGAGTTTGGTGTAAGGAACATTCCTACCATTCTCTTCTTCAAGGATGGCAAACTGGTTGATAAGTTTGTTGGCGCTGCGCCTAAGAATGTTCTTGAAGACAAGTTTAAGGCATTGCTTTAAATCCCACTAGTGCTATAAAAAGCTCCGGTGTCTGCCACACAGTCACCGGAGCTTTTCATATATGTCATGTAGGTGTAATGTCATTTCATTTTCATTGACCTGCTTTTTTCCTGATTGCCAACTATTAGAGAATTGGTGAGGACACAAAAAAGGTGCACCGTATTGCGGGTACACCCTTTTTATTAATCTTTTTGGTTATTAAAGTCCAAGACTCTCTTTTATCTTATTGATCTTCTCAACTCCGCGCTTGTCACAAGCTTCATAGTCGGCTGCCGTGTTCATCTTGTCTTTTACTTCAAGATAGAACTTTATCTTTGGCTCAGTACCTGAAGGACGAACACTTACTTTCGTGCCATCCTCGCAGAACCACTGCAGCACGTTGCTTGTTTCCGGCATGGCGAGTTTGGTCTTTGAACCATCGGCTTTGGTTTCTTCCAACGTCTGATAGTCTTTCCATACCACTACTTTGCTTCCACCTAATTCTTTTGGAGGATTGTTTCTGAAGTTAGCCATCATGTTGAGAATCTCCTCATGGCCGGTCTTTCCGGGACGCTCTACGTTGATAGTAAACTCCTTTGAGAAGCCGTACTCCAGATATATGTCCATCAAGATGTCATATAGAGTCTTGCCATGGTCTTTAGCAAAAGCGCATATCTCAGCAAGCAACGAACAAGCGCTAACCGCATCCTTGTCTCGCACAAAGTCTTCTGCCAAGAAGCCATAGCTTTCCTCACCACCACCAATGTATTGCTGTTTGCCTTCAGAGAGTGCTATCTCGTGTGCAATCCATTTGAATCCTGTATAGCAGTCGCGCATTTCTATGTGGTTCTTGTCAGCAATCTTGCGTATCACCTCAGTTGTGACGATGGTCTTAACAATGAAGTCTGTTGGCTTCATCTTGCCCACTGCCTGACGATTGGTGATGATATACCACAAGAAGATGAGGCAGGTCTGGTTGCCATTGATGAGCACCCATTCGCCCTTATCATTCTTGCAAGCCATACCTACACGGTCGGCGTCTGGGTCAGAAGCCATAAGAATGTCGGCATCCAGCGCCTTGGCATCGCGAAGTCCCAGTGTCAGCGCTTCTGCAAACTCAGGGTTAGGTCTGTCTACCGTTGGGAAGTTACCGTCCTTAATCATTTGCTCTTTTACGCAATGCACGTTGTCGAATCCCCACATCTTCAGTGAACGGGGTATGACAGTCATTCCGGTGCCGTGCAAAGGAGTGTAAACGATGCAAAGATCGTGCTGTCTCTTGATGACGTCGGGGTCTATGCAGAGGCCTTTAATCTTCTCGAGATAAGGCTTGTCTACGTCTTCACCTATCATTTGTATAAGCGAGTCGTTACCCTTAAACTTCACATCTTCTATCTTCACCTTGCCTACTTCATTAATGATGCCGGTGTCATGCGGTGTGAGCACCTGCGCGCCATCTTCCCAGTAAGCCTTGTAACCATTGTATTCGCGTGGGTTGTGGCTGGCTGTTATGTTTACTCCGCCTTGTGCTTTAAAGTAGCGAATGGCGAAAGAGCACTCAGGTGTTGGGCGCATTTCCTCGAAAAGATATACCTTGATGCCGTTTGCGCTGAAGATGTTGGCAACAGTTTTAGCGAAGAGGTCACTATTGTTACGGCAGTCATGGCACACCACTACGCTAATCTGCTTGCGATCTTTGAAGTTCTTTTTCAGGTAATTGGCAAATCCTTGGGTAGCCATACCCACGGTGTAGATGTTCATACGGTTAGAGCCCGCACCCATAATGCCGCGCAAGCCACCTGTTCCGAATTCCAAATCCTTGTAGAACGATTCGAT
>DLDC01000114.1 GCA_002480935.1 Prevotella sp. UBA7782
AAGGCGTGTTTGATGCCATTGGCTATGTTGGTTGCCAGCCTAACCTGCGTTATCATGGGCACGTCGTGTGCTGCGGCAATACCTTGCAGATGCTCCAGGAGCTCCTTGCCCCGCTCTTGGTTGGCCGCCGCGTGATAGTCGTCATACACCACGTTCAGGGCGATGATGCCGCGCTTGAGCTTGGCGTTGCGCATCATGATGGCCAGCGACAGCAGGTTGTCGGCATATTCGGGATATTTCACAGGCAGCACAATCTTCTCGTCGTCGCCCTGAAAGGTAGCCGGTTCATCCTCGTCTTTTTCTTGCAGCCTGATGCGCTTGGCCGTGTTCTCCGTCACCACCGACGATATGATGCACGTAACCAGTATCATGATGACGATGCCATTGAGCACCTCGTTGTCGAAGAGCCGTTGACCAGAAGGCAGCTGCAGGCTCAGTCCCACCGTAGCCATGGCTATGGCGCCTGCCGCGTGAGCCGATGTGAGGCCGAACATCATGTGTGCCGTGTTGAGCGGAAGCTTGAATAGCAGCCCCGTTATATAGGCCGCCGCTGCCTTGCCCAGCGTTCCGGTGAGCACAATGCAGCCCACCACCCACAGGATGTTGCCGCCATGAAAGAGCAGCCGCACGTTGATGAGCATGCCCACACCTATCAGAAAGTAGGGAATGAAGAGGGCGTTGCCCGCAAACTCTATGCGGTTCATGAGCGCAGATACATGAGGTATGAAGCGGTTGAGTATCAGTCCGGCCAGAAAGGCGCCGTAGATGCCCTCCAGCCCGATGGCGTCCGACATGGCGGCGCTGAAGAACACGATGCTCAATACAAAGATAAACTGCATCACGGCGTCGCTGTAGCGTCGCAAAAACCATCGTGTGAGCCTCGGAACAAAGTATATCATGCCGCCCGTAAAGAGCCCCAGCTTCAGCACAAACCACATCCAGAAGGCCGCGCTGTTGTTGTTTCTCAGCGTGTTGGCTATCACTGCCGTGGCCACCAGGGCCACAAACATGGAGAGCAGCGACGAACCTACGCTGATGGTCACGCTGTTGTGGCGCTGCAAGGCATAGCGTGTCACGATGGGATAGGCCACCAGCGTGTTGCTGGCCATGATGCATCCCAGCAGCAGCGAGCCCTGAAGCGAGTAGCCCAATAGGCCCAGTGAGAAGAACAGAGTGAGCAGAAAGGGCGTGAGAAAGGTGAGAATGCCGAACACGATAATCCTTATCTGGTTCTTCTTCAGCCCTCCCATGTCCATCTCAAGGCCCGCCAAGAACATGATGTAATAGAGTCCTACGGCGCCGAAGATGCGAAACGAGGCATCTCTCTCAAGGATATTGAACCCGTACTTGCCCACAAGCACGCCTGCCAGCACCATTCCGATGATATGCGGAATGCGCAACCGGCCCATGATGATGGGTGCTGAGAGAATGATAAGCAGCACCACGAAGAAGATAAGTGTCGGGTCGGTAATCGGAAAGTATTTTGCCAAGCTCAGCATGTACTGTTATAAGAATGTTGTGTAATACATGCAAAGTTACTAAAAAAATGACATTCAACGCCCCTTACTAAAGAGTTTTTTGTAATTTTGCAACGGAATAAGAACACCATAAAAACAAATAGCGTATGAATGTAGCAATAGTTGGCGCCAGCGGCGCCGTGGGTCAAGAGTTTCTGCGCATCCTTGCCGAGCGCGACTTTCCTGTAGACAACCTCCTGTTGTTCGGCTCTCAGAGAAGTGCCGGAACCACTTATTCCTTCAAGGGAAAGGACTATCAGGTGAAGCTCTTGCAGCACAACGATGACTTTAAGGATGTAGACGTGGCTTTTGTCAGTGCGGGTGGCTCTACCTCGGCCGAGTTTGCCGACACCATAACCAAGTATGGCGCGGTGATGATAGACAACTCCAGCCAGTTCAGAATGTACGACGACGTGCCTCTCGTGGTGCCCGAAATCAATCCTGAAGACGCACTCAAGCGCCCAAGGGGCATCATTGCCAACCCCAACTGCACCACTATCATGATGGTGGTGGTGCTCAATCCCATCGACAAGCTGAGCCACATACGCCGCATACACGTGTCAAGCTACCAGAGCGCAAGCGGGGCCGGCGCTGCCGCCATGAAGGAATTGGAGCAGCAGTATAAGGAAATTGTTGAGCAGGGCAGCGTGAAGACCATCAACAAGTTCCCGCATCAGCTGGCCTATAACGTCATTCCGCAGATAGACAAGATGACGCCCAACGACTATACCAAGGAAGAAATGAAGATGTATAACGAGACCCGGAAGATTATGCACAGCGATGTGCGCACGTCGGCCACCTGCGTTCGCGTGTCGTCCCTGCGCTCTCACTCTGAGAGTGTATGGCTTGAGACCGAGCGTCCGCTCACTGTTGAGGAGGTGCGCCAGGCACTCTCCAAGGCGCCCGGCGTTGTGGTCGAAGACGATCCGCAGCATTATGTCTACCCCATGCCGCTGGAGTCAGCAGGCAAAGACGATGTATATGTGGGCCGCATACGCAAAGACCTGGCCGACGACAACGGCCTCACGCTCTGGCTCACGGGCGACCAGATACGCAAAGGCGCGGCTCTCAATGCCGTGCAGATAGCCGAATATCTCATCAAGGTGGGCAACATAGGCTGATGCCTCCGCCCCCTGTAAAAGCCGAAAGGCCCCGTCACATTTGCTGTGATGGGGCCTTTCGCGTTATAGTCCGGCCGTAATCAGATGGTGCGGCCTGCTTCTTTCTTATTTATGTGCGTTATAATATTTGGCGGCAGCCTGCACGTTGGCCTTGATGCCTTTAGACGAATAGGTGGCTCCCGTAACGCCATCCACTTGCTGCGTGGCAGCCTTGGTGGCCTTCATGCCCTTGTATTTGGCAAACAGACCGGCCGAAGCTTTCTTGAAATACTGTGGTGTGTCGTGGTTGGGCAGAGCCTCCAACCCGGTTATCTTGCCACCCTGGAAGGTCACGAGCAGGGGCGTTGTGCCCTTAAAGCCGCGTGCGTTGCACAGCGTGGTGGTGTTCACCGTGTATGTCTTGCCCTTCTTTGTCATCTGTGCGCTGGCCGTTGTTGCGGTGAGCATGAAGCCCATAGCCAGCATCAAAACAATCTTTTTAGTCATAATTTGTATTATTTGTTGAAATGATTTTACGCCGCAAAGGTAGCAAAAAAAACCTGAAACCGGCGAAATATCAAAGTTGGTATATGTTATTTTCCCAAGAAATTGCGATTGATATACGCCATGAGAGCATCGCGGTATAAGTCGCCTATGGGCAGATAGGTGTCGTTTGCCAGTATCACCCGGTTCTTGTTCACCTCCTTAATCTTCTTTAGGTTGATGATATATCCGCGGTGTATGCGTATGAAACTGCGTGCCGGCAGCCGCTCTTCTATGCGCTTCATGCTCAGCAAGATGATGATGGGCTTGGGCTGCGAGGCCAGATGTATCTTCAGATACTCGCTCATGCTCTCCACATACTCTATGTCTGAAATCTCTATGCGCAGCACCCTGTGCTCCGTTTTCAGGAAGAGGGCGTCGTCATCCTCAGCCTTGGCTATGTCGGCCTGCGCGCCTTGGGCCTTGGCGAGCAGCTCGTGCTGCTTTCTAACCTTCTCGGCAGCGCGCCTGAACTCAGTCATTCCGAAGGGCTTCAGCAGATAGTCTACGGCGTTCACCTTATAGCTGTCGAGCGCATACTCGCCATAGGCCGTGGTAAACACCACCAGGGGCGCTTCGGGCAGCGACCGCACAAAGTCTAGTCCGTTCAGGTCTGGCATGTTGATGTCTATGAATATGGCATCGATAGGGTTGTCCTGCAAGGCTCGTCTGGCCTCCAGGGCGCTCTGGCACTGTCCCTTCAGCTCCAGGAAGGGGGTGTCCTTAATGTAGCTGGCTATCTGTTGCAGAGCCAGCGGTTCATCGTCAATCGCTAAAACGTTAATCATAAGTCTTTTGGATGTTATGGTTTCTTATGTCATGCCATTCCGCCCAGAGGAAGCCTAAGCATTACCTCATAGGTCTCAGGTTTGGCTTCTATGCTCAGATAATATCTGCTCTTGTATATCAGGTCCAGCCTCTTGCGCACGTTGTCCAGGCCCACTCCGCCTCGCTGCGAGGGCTGTTCGTCGTGCCGCGAGTTGGCGCACGTGAAGTGCAGCGCGTCGTCTGCTATGTTGAGGGTCACCCTGATGAACGATTCCTCGCGGTAGCTCACCCCGTGCTTGAAGGCATTCTCCACGAAGGTGATGAGCAGCAGGGGTGGTATGTTGCCCGGTTTGTCCTCGCCGTCTATGCGCAGTGAGATGTGCACCTTGCTGGTATAGCGCATGCTCATCAGGTCTATGTAGCTCTTCAAGAACTCTATCTCCTTTTGCAACGTCACCATTGTGTTGTCGCTTTCATACAGCAGATAGCGCATCATGCGGCTCAGCACCACGATAGAGTCTTTGGCTTTCGTCGGGTCTATGTCCACCAGGGCGTGTATATTGTTGAGCGTGTTCATGAAGAAGTGGGGGTTTATCTGATACTTCAGATACTCCAGCTGCTGCTTCAGGTTCTGCCTCTCCAGCTCTTCGTTCTGCTTTCGCTCATCTATCCATCTGAAGTAGAGCTTCACGCCCAAGTTCATTCCCAGAAGAAAGATAACCGTTATGGCGCTCATCAGGTCTACTTGTCCCACCATGAGTGGCGGGTCGTGCCTTATGTGCTCTTTTCTTGACCCGTCGTCGTCATCTCTGTCGCCTGCCTCACGCATCTCCGTTCTGAAGCGCTCGCGGTGATGCATGTGCCTCATGGGGCGTGTTTGATACTGCACCGTGACGAAGGTGGCCAGCAGAACCACAACGCCCAGCGTGTAGGTCTTGCGCATGTTGTGCTTGATGAGCAGCGGTGCCAGCAGGAAGTTGTGTATCAGGAACGCGGCAAAGAGCAGCAAGTCTACCTTCCATATAGGAAACAGTAAATGCCATTCAAACACAAAGCGGCTGTCCTCTGCGGCCCGGATGTAGAGCGACACGACGGGGGCGACAAAGATAACAAACCATATCGTGAGGTAGATGAGATACTCACCTTGCCCGTGCAGCAACTTCTTTATCTTCATTCTTTCTTGTTTCTGTCAGCGGGCAAAGTTACGCTTTATCTGCAATATCTGCAAATATATTCCACCAATCACCTTTTTTGGTCAGCAAAAAGAGCCGTGCCACGCCCGCCGGCAGGGCCTTGCCCGATGCCTCTACTGCCACTCCACGCGCAGCTTGTGCAGCATGGTGGCGCCTTCGCCCACCGTGCCGGTGTGCTGAAAGCCCAGACCGCCGAAGTAGTTGGGCGTGATGTGTGCCGTGAGTGTTACCTCCTTGGCCAGCCCGGAGGGTGGCAGCGGTGTGGTGGTAGCGGCGTGCGCGCTGAGTGTTCCGTCCTTGGCTTCGAGTGTGATGGTGCAGTTGGTGCGGTAGCAGATGGCCGTGAGAGGCTCTGTGAGCGGCGTGCCCTTGCCCCGGTTGTAGCTCATCAGCATGAAGTCTACAGCGTCGGCGTGCTTCGTGGTGCGTATGATGCGCAGGCCGTAGCCCGTCATGGTGCGCGTGTCATACTTGATGTAGATGTCCATATACTGTCCTGTGGCACTCGAGAAGCCTTGTCCGCCCATCTTGGCTGGGTCGGCCACAAGTTCTATCTTCATGTTGCTGTAGCGGCCGGGCAGCGGCGTATACACCATGCGCGCGCCCTGGGCGGTTTGCAGCAGTCCCTGGCCCGTGCAGCCATAGTTGCCGCGGCCGTAGCGCCAGTAGTTTTTCTCCGGGTCTATCTGCCACGGATAGTCGTTGGTGTCGGCCGGCTTATAGCCTCCTATCGTCCACGCCCCGGCCATCAGCTCGGGCTGGTTGTTGCACGGAAAGTTATGGAAGTCGGTTTCCCGCACCTCGCTTCCCGCCGTGCTCACCAGCGGCATGACGTTCTCTGACATCACCATCTGCTCGTCGCCCGCCTCGCTTCTGATGTGCTTGGGCCTGATGGTGGCCATGAGATAATAGCCCGCGTCGGCCGGTGTGAGGCGATAGTCGCGTTCGGGCCGGTTGTTTCTTGTCACGCTCACGGGTATCTCTATGTTACGGTCGCCGTCGTATTTGGTTCGCGTCCAGGTTATCTCGCTCTGGTCGGCGCGCCCGTCCAGCTCCAGCTCATAGTCTAGATGGGCCACGCCGTTGCGCACGCTCAGCGTGGGCAGACGCTTAAATTGTGGCGCGGGCAGTGTGGTGGGGCGCACCGTGACGGCGCAGGCACCCACCAGTCCTTCGGGTGTCACGGCCTCTACCATGCACGTTCGCGGTTGGTCTTGCTGCGTGATGGCGGTCAGCGTGCACGTGTTGCCGCTTACGTTGCTCAGCTTCAGATATTTGGCATCGTCCTGGCTGATGCGCCAGGTGTAGCTCTCCGTGGGCATCTTGCCCGGCAGGCGGGCTATGATATGGGCCTTCAGCGTGGCCGAGGGTCCCCCCGTCTGCAGACTGAGCTGCTCGTTGCTCAGCACCACCCGGCTGCCTATGTGGTCGGGCGCTATCTTGTCGGGGTTCAGCGTCACTGTGTTCTGCTTGCTGTCAGCATCCATCGTCACCGCCCGCCCGTTGAGCGTCACGCCCATCTCATAGTTTCTCACCCAACTGTGGTTGTCGCTTGCCCAGCCCAGGTAGGTGCCTTCGGGAGCTATGAAGTTGCAGTGGATGAGCGTGATGGGCGACGAGCTCTTGGTGAGATACTGCGCCCGGCCGGGGTGCTTCACGCGGAAGGTGCAGCCTATGAACGTTGCGCCGGCCCCACGGGCATCGTACATCGGGCGCTGACCGTACAGGTCGAAGTCGCAGCCGGTGTAGGTGGCATTGCCGTTCAGCGCGTCGTCGGTGCTCTCAAAGTGGCTGTTGTAGTAATAGCTGTGCTCGGCGCCCAGTACGGGACAGAGGTTCAGGCGGCTGACGAACCGGCAGTTCCACACCCTGAGCCGCTCGCCTTTCATAAAGGCCAGCTGTGCCTGCGTGATGGCGCTGCTGCGTTTGGGCCGCGACAGGGCCGGGTTGGCCTTGTAGTCGAGGTCTACGTTGCAGTAGTTGCCCATGGTGATGTTTCTCATGTCGAGCGTCTTGCAGTAGAAATCAAACATGGTGAAGTTGCCCACGGCGCCCTGCGTCTGACCTCGTTGCGAGGCCAGCACCACGCAGTCGCTTTGCTCTGTCAGACCCGTGAGCTTCAGGTGCGGGCACCTCACCGTCATACCGATGGGCACGTTGCCCGATGTGGGGCGCGCCACGGCAGGCGAGTCGGGATTGTCTATCCAGTAAACGCCCGGCGCGATGAGCACCTCCACGGTGTCGCTTTCAGGACTGTTGGCCAGTGCCTCGTTGAGTTTTCTGAAGTCGGCGTAGGCATATTGTGATTTGCCCCGCTCGCTTTCCGCCAGCCTGGCATCCAGGAAGAGGGTAGTGGGCGACAGCTTATGCTTCACCTTATTATATATAAGCACGTCGCCTTTCAGCTTGATGACTTCCTTGTTTTTGCCTTTCGGCGCTCCGCACATGGGTGTGGTCATGGCGGGCAGCCATGCCGCGAGGAGCAATATGAGCAGAATTTTCTCTTTCATGGTGATGATGTTTAATGTTGCGAGATGCTGTTTGATGCTGCGAAGATAGAAAAAAAATTGCTTTCGTGCAACGGTTGGGCTCATAAAAGTTCATCCGGGCACATGCTGGCGTGGCTTACTGGTCTTTGCCGAGGTCCGTCATCTTTATCTGCCTCCGCCCGAATCTTCGTGCTGGCGTGGCATTCTGGTCTTTGCCGAGGCTCGTCATCTTTATCTGTCTCCGCCCGAATCTTCGTGCCGGTGGGGCTTGCTGGTCTTTGCCGAGGCTCGTCCCCGGATGGCAGGGAGGTTTGTCTGAGCGTAGGCAAGCCCGATGTCAAGTTGTCGATGACAGCCAAAAGCCATCTCCATCGAAGCACGATATTGCCCAAATCAACCGTCATAGGCGGCAATTTGCCCTGTCTTGGTCGCTCATCGTGCCACACCTGCCG
>DLDC01000198.1:0-2760 GCA_002480935.1 Prevotella sp. UBA7782
TGATATAAGAAAAACAATATGGAACTATTTTTTAAAAATATAATGATAAGAATGTGCACAAAAAAGAAAACTTTTTATAACTTTGCAATATCAAAGTTATCTAAAAATGAAAACAATATCAGAAAGAAGAACAATCAGAAAATACAAGAAAGACGATGTGAGTCAGGATGTTCTGAACCGCCTGCTGGAGGCTGCCGAGCGCACGCCTACGATGGGCAACCTGCAACTCTACTCTGTCATAGTGACTCGTTCGGCCGACATGAAGCATCGGTTGGCGCCGCTGCACTTCAACCAGCCCATGGTGGAGGGCGCTCCGGTGGTGCTGACCTTCTGCGCCGACTTTCGCAGAACAACGCTTTGGGCCGAAAACAGAAGGGCTGTGCCGGGCTACGACAACTTTCTGTCGTTTATGAACGCGGCCACTGACGCCCTGCTCTACTGCCAGACGTTCTGCAACCTGGCCGAGCAAGAGGGCTTGGGCACCTGCTTCCTGGGCACAACAGTCTATCAGCCGCTGCAAATCATCAGCTTGCTGAAGCTGCCCAAGCTGGTGATGCCCGTCGCTACCATCACCCTGGGATGGCCCGACGAACAGCCTGCGCAGTCGGACAGACTGCCCTTGCAGGCTATTGTGCACCCTGAGACGTATGAGGATTATACTCCCGAGCGCATCGACAACTTCTATAAGGAGAAGGAGTCGCTGGAGGAGAACCGCCACTTTGTGGAAATCAACCATAAGGAGACGCTCGCTCAGGTGTTCACCGACCTGCGTTATACCAAAAAAGACAACGAGGCCATGTCTGCCACCCTGCTCGATGCCCTGAAGCAGCAAGGCTTCCTCTAAACCAATATAGCCGCTTTAACACGCCAAAACAGGCACTANNTATTGTCCAGCAAAAAGGGTGTTTTTGCAAGGCAATAGTGCCTGTTTTGATAATTTGACATGAATACATAATTCCCCTTGTAACCATCCGCAAGCAATAGGCCAATGATTATCCCATGCTGTGACCGTGCCTTGTGCCGGACTCATAAGCTGATAAACAAACCTAAGATTCTTTAGAGACAAAGGGTGTCACGTCGCTCCCTAGGCACCGGGACGGCGACCCTCCCACACAAAACGCCATAACCGCGTCCCTAAAAGTTGGACAAGGTTATGGCGTTTGTTGCTTATTAACCGGTGAGCGGACACCCTAACGAGTGTCACTACCTTGAATTAAGGCCACGAAAATTTACTTCTTGATGTTCGGTTCCTCCAGTCCGTAATGCTTCTTCTTATCCTCTGCCTTGAGCATCAGGGCGAAGATGAGAGCGAGCACGCCGAAACCAGTGAAGATAACCATAGGTAGCGTGTAGTCGTAAGTCACCACATTGCCCGGTCCTACGTGCTTGCAGAACTTATCGAGCACCACGCCAATGAGCAAAGGCACGCCCATGAGGCCCCAGTTCTGCACCCAGAAGATGAGCGAATAGGCTGTTCCGAGCTGCTTCTCAGGAATAATCTTAGGCACCGAAGGCCACATGGCGCTGGGCACAAGTGAGAAGGCTATGCCCAGGATGACGGTGAGCACCACGGCGATCACCCAGTTGTCGAGGAAGGGCAACGCGAATACCAGGTGCACGCCAATGAGCATGAGCGAGCCCAGGATCATGATGCTGGCGCCCTTTCCGATGCGGTCGTATACGTAGCCGAAGAGCGGTGTGAGGAACAAAGTGCCCAGAGGCAGCAAGCTTGGTATGGAACCTGCCCACGTGGTAGACACGTGATACTTCTGCACCATGAGGTCGGCGGCATACTTCAGGAAGGGGAACACGGCCGAATAGAACAGTACGCAGAGTATGGCGATGAGCCAGAAGCCCTTGTTCTTGATGATAGGTATGATGTCAGACACCTTGAAGGGCTCCTCAGCTTCCTCTTCGCTAGCCAACTGGCTGTCGAGCTTACGATCCATGAAGGTGTAGATGAACATACTGATGAAGCCTATGCAGAGCAGTATGAGGCACAGCAATATAGGAGCAGCCACGCTGTGGAAGGCGTTGGCGATGGGCACTGTGATGAGCATGGCCAGCATGGTTCCGATGCGCGCTGTGGCCATCTCCATACCCATGGCGAGGGCCATCTCCTTGCCTTTAAACCATTTCACGATGATCTTGCTCACCGTTATGCCGGCCGTCTCAACGCCTACGCCGAAGATGGCGAAGCCTATGCTGGCATAGAACACCATAGAGTGGATGCCCAGAATGGTGTCGGTCATGTTACCGATATATCCGGCTATGGCCGCATATTTAATGGCACAGCCCACCACCATGACGATAGATGAGGCCATACCTGTGAAGCGCACGCCCATACGGTCGAGTATCATACCGCCGAAGATAAGCATGAGCAGGAAGACGTTGAACCATCCGTAGGCGCTGGTGAAGATGCCATACTCAGACGATGTCCACAGCAGTTCTTTCTCAAGGAGGGGTTTCAGTGGGTCCATGACGTCGGCCAGCACGTAGCCGCACAGCATCACAAAGGCCACCATACACAGCGCCGTCCATCTCATGGCGGTGCTGTCATTCAGTTTCTTTACTATTTTTTCTGTCATTCTTGTGATTGTTTGTTCTCTATAAAGATGTGTTACAACTTTCAGCCGGCACGGCTTACTTCTGCTTAAGCCAACGGTCGAGCCAGTTGAAGAAGGTGCGCTGCCAGAGAATACCGTTCTGAGGCTTGAGCACCCAGTGGTTTTCATCGGGGAAGATGAGCAGCTCTGCGGG
>DLDC01000198.1:2785-2946 GCA_002480935.1 Prevotella sp. UBA7782
ATGCCCTGGTTGGCATTGATGCGATAATCCTTCTCGCCATGTATGCACAGGATGGGCGTATCCCAGTTGTCAACGGCCTTATGCGGACTGTTGGCATAGGTCTTGCGGGCGCGCTCGGTCTGGTCTTTGTTCCAGTAGGCGTCGTCATACTCCCAGTTGGA
>DLDC01000090.1 GCA_002480935.1 Prevotella sp. UBA7782
AGCCTTCAAAATAGGCACTTTGGGCTTCCGAAAAGGCCTGTTTTGGCTTGCAAAAAGGCCCTTTTGGGCTGGCCATCCCGCCTTTGCCGCTCGCTGATATATTCCTTCAGCCCCCTTTGCCGTCACGGCGCGGCGCTGCGGATGGAGTGGGGGCGTAGCGTTAAATTATCCTTAATAGGATGATATTCTCATAATATTTTGTATTTTTGCCCATCAGAATATAAACAAACTGGCATCAGATATGAAGAAAATACTCATGGCCATGTTCGCCTTCATGCCTTTTTTGGCAGTGGCGCAGAACACCAATGACAATCAGAATGTAAGCATTGAGCAGCTGCAACGCGACGTTCAGGCCAAGGCCGAAGCGGCGCAAAAGGCTGCCGTGGCGGCGCAGAAAGCGGCTGAGGAGGCTGCGCAGGCTGCCGAGAAACTACAAAAGGCAAACGAGGCCACCATGCAAAAGGCTGACAAGGTGGCCAAGGAGGCAGATAAGGCTGCTCAGAAAGCCGATGCCGTGACGGGCGCTACGCAACATGCTGAGGCGCCTGCCCAAAGCGATAAGTGGGAACTTCCCGCCACGCAGGCATCTTCGCAGGCTGTCAAGGCCTCTAAGGCTGCCGGAAAAGAAGATGTAGATGAAGACGCGCCTTACAAGAAGGCGGGAGCCGTGCCCGTGGTGAACGGACAGGTGATGTGGACGAAAACTTTCGCTTGTCCAGGTCTTTCGGCCGGCGAAGCTTATAAGCGTACGCTCAACTATCTCACCTCTCTCACCCAAGCCGACGGTCAGCTACCCGGCTCTAAGGTGGCTATCGTAAACCCAGGCGAGCACAGCATCGTGGCTACCATGCGCGAGTGGCTCACCTTCCGCGATAACCTTATCTCGCTGGATCGTGCCGAATTCTACTATGTACTCAATGCCACATGCACCGACGGTGCCGTAACGCTCACCATGCAGCGCCTCACCTATAAGTATGATGTGCAGGGCAAGGACTACAGATATAAGGCAGAGAGCTGGATAACCGACGCTGAGGCAGTGAATAAGAAGCACACCCGGCTGCTGCCCATATCGGGTAAGTTCCGCAGAGAGACCATCAAGCGTCAGCAAGTGATATTCAACGGAATGCAGGAGGCGCTGAAATGACAGAAGAAAACAACAAGCAGGAAGTAAGGCAGAACGCATCTGCCACGCCCCAGGAGCCGCAGGCTGAGCCGACAACGGTGCTGCGCCGTCCCCACCATCACTATAACCCGGCCCGTAATGCCGACAAGACGCTGCCCGTGAGGCAGTGGCTCAACGCCATCTTCATGCTGGGCGCCTTGGTGGGCGTGATCATTTACTTTGCAGGAAGCACCACCGTGGCCACCTTTGTTATTCTGGGTGCCATGGTGTTCAAGATTGTTGAGTGTGCCATTCGATTTATTCATTAAATGAAGAAACTCATTACCCTGGCCGCGGTGATGCTCATGAGCGTTGCAGCCACGTATGCTCAGGACTATAATCAGATAACAGACGACGGCACGTTTACGGCTCAAGGCTATCAGCAAGACCGTAACTTCGGGCGGTCAGACTCCGTGCAGAGCAACCATAAGGAGATACCCCGCGGGCTGAAAGTGTGGACCATAGACGATAAGTTCGGCGACCGCACGCCCGCTGTGCCTGATACGGTGCCCGATATGTATATGAACACCATCTTCACCACGGGCCTTCATGGTGAGTATAACACCTTGGGCAACGTGGGCTCTCCACGACAAAACAGAATATTTGTAGACAGAGAGCGCGACAGCCAGTTCCCCTTTCTCGACGTATATGATTACTTTATTGTGAAACCTTCGCAGTTTCACTTCACCAATACGCTCTCGCCCATCACCAATGTGTCGCTCAACAGTGCCGGCAACCGCACCAATGGCGAGGACCATTTCAAGGCCCTCTTTGCCGTGAACGCGGGCAAACGGCTCGGCTTCGGGTTTAAGTTCGATTATATCTACGGCCGGGGCTACTACAGCAACCAGAGCACCAGCCACTTCAACTACACCATGTGGGGCAGCTATCTGGGCGACCGCTATCAGGCACACCTGCTCTTTTCTACCAATCATGAGAAGGTTGCGGAGAACGGAGGCATCACAAACGATGCTTATGTTACCCATCCCGAGATGTTCAACGACAACTATTCGGCCGACGAGCTGCCCACCGTGCTGGAGCGCAACTGGAACCGCAACGACAACCAGCACATCTTCTTCTCACAGCGCTACAGCATCGGTTTCAACCGCAAGGTGCCAATGACCGCAGAAGAGATCAAAGCGAAGAAGTTCGCCATGGCTTCCAAGAAAGAAGAACAGGAGCAAAAAGAAAAGGAAAAACTTCAGAAAGAAGCCGCAAAACGTGGCGCCAAGCTCTCTGAGAAGGAACTGAAAAACAAGAAAAAGTTTGCAGGAAGACCCGAGGACGCCAAGATTGCCGAAGGCCCCGCCAAGACAGACTCCATCGACAAGGGCGGACGCATCAACGTCAGCAGCAAGGCGGTAGCCGACAGCCTCATCGCAGCCGAGAAAAAAGCCAAGGCCGACACGTCATGGCTCAAGAACGAGTACGTACCTGTCACCAGCTTCATCCATACCATCGCCTTCGACAACTACCGCCGCATCTACGAGGCTTATCAGAC
>DLDC01000136.1 GCA_002480935.1 Prevotella sp. UBA7782
ATGTCGCCGTCGCCCTCAGCAGCCGAAACGAACATGCAAGGACCGTCGAATTTCTTGGCGATGAGCGTCTCCGGAGTCTCCGGACCGAAGTTGCCCAGGAACACAACCAGTGCATTGCAGCCAGCCTGCTTCACCTCGTCGAGAGCTTTCAGCATGTCTTGCTCGTTCTCAACAGTGGTCTTGCACTCGTAAAGTTCGCCTTTATAGGATTTTACAATATTCTCACGTCTTTTGATAGATAATGCGATAGGGAAGCAGTCACGGCTCACAGCCACAATGCCTAGCTTCACTTGGGGAATGTTAGTACTAATCATGATTTTGTTTTTGTATAGTTATTGATTGATTTGATTCAGTTATTTGTACTTGCAAAGGTAAGAAAAGATTTTTGTATAAACTCCAATTACAGTGTTTATTTATGTGAAAAAGTTTATTCTATATATCGCGATGCTTTTAATGAAAGTGCTTGCAGGGAAAGGGGTGACGTTGTAAAAGAAGGCGTAGATTGCTGAAAACAACAGAGCAATAAACCTATAACAATGCAACAAGTTCGGTTCTTAAACACACCTGATTTGTTATAAAACAACAAAATACTTGCATAATAAGCCGAAATATTGTAAATTTGACCGCTTAACAATTAAAACCTAATCAATTAAACAAAAAAATGGAAACCGGAAAATTGATTCTTACTGCGGCTCTGATGCTGTCTGCGGCTCTGAATATCCATGCTCAGACTGCCCAGTTGCCTGCCTTTCCCAGTGCGGAAGGCTTCGGAATGTATACCACGGGTGGTCGTGGCGGACAGGTGCTTCACGTAACCTCTCTCGATGATTGTAGCGACAACAAGCTCACAGTGGGTACCTTCAGATGGGCTTGCAAACAGTCGGGCAAGCGCATCATCGTCTTTGACGTAAGCGGAACCATTCATCTCACCTCTCAGCTAAAGTTAAACAAAGACAACGTAACCATACTCGGGCAGACGGCACCAGGCGACGGTGTATGCATAGCCGACTACCCTTTTCAGATAAGTTGCAACAATGCTATCATACGCTACATGCGCTTCCGACTGGGTAACAAGTATGTGGCCTATCATGAGGGCGACGGACTCGGCAGCATGGATAAGGACAACATCATCGTAGACCATTGCTCCGTGAGCTGGAGCATAGACGAGTGTATATCTGTTTATGGAGGTAAGAACATCACCGTGCAGTGGACCATCGGCGCGCAGAGCCTCGTGAATGCCGGACACAGCAAGGGTGCCCACGGCTATGGAGGCAACTGGGGTGGAAGCGGATGCACCTATCATCACAACCTGCTGGCACATCACACCAGTAGGGTTCCGCGCCTTGGGCCGCGCCCAGGCACGCAAACCGACGAGCGCCTTGACCTGCGCAACAACGTGTTCTACAACTGGGCAGGCAACGGATGCTACGGGGGAGAGGGCATGAATGTGAACATCGTAAACAACTATTATAAGGTTGGACCCGCCACGCTCAAGCGCAGTAAGGCCATACAGCAGCGCATTGCCTCTATTGGCATACGCACATCCGATTATACCAAACATAACTCATCGAGCCCTAACGATTGGGACAAGATGTGGCACGTGTGGGGAAAATTCTATGTCAGGGGCAACGTAAACTCCACACACAGCGATGTGACGAAAGACAACTGGACCTACGGCATGTATAACCAGATAGATAACAGCAAGGTGGACTACACTTATACGCAAGCAACCAAGGACACCATGAGGCTACGCAAGCCCATGACCTTCATGCCGGTTACCACAGAAACTGCCTATGATGCCTACACCAAAGTGCTCAGCTATGCCGGGGCTTGCCTGCACCGCGATGCCATCGACACGCTCATCGTGCACGACACGCGCCTGGGTGTGGCCACCTACACGGGTCAGTCATTGGCTCCTGGCTTCATTAACACTCAGGACGACTTGAGGCCTTCGGGTGCTTCGACCGACTGGTCGCCATGGCCCACTCTCGCACAGACCACCCCGCAAGCCGATTCGGATGGTGACGGCATGCCCGACACATGGGAGACTGCAAATGGCACTGACCCTCATGCTGCCGATGCCAACACACTGGCCGACAATGGATATGCCAACATAGAAAACTATGCCAACAGTCTGGTGAGCACCATAACCGAAGCACAGCAGGCAGGCGGTACGCTTTTGAAGGATAACGAGGAAGCTGAAACGGGCATCAACGGCGAGGTGACCGGTATCATGGGCATTAGTGCCCGAAGCACGCAAGTGGGCTCTTCCAACGATATATACACCCTTGACGGGCGCAAAACAGGCTCGCTCTCGGCCGATGCCTCACTGCCCCCGCTGCCAGCAGGCATATATATCTGCCAGGGCAGAAAGATAATCATCAGCAAGTAATGCACCTCCGGGTCGCTTCTCCCACCATCCATCAGCACCTCTCTGCAGGTTCTGTACAAGAAAATGAGGGCTCCAAAGTTTGCACAGATGAAAAAGACTGATTACTTTTGCGGTACCCAAGCCTCTGTCCGGTACCTGAAGGGTAAGGACAAAAGGCGGTATTAACTACAAAAAGCCAAGATATGTCAAACAAAAAACTAGAAGATTTTTACGGGCAGATGCTCATAGGCATTGCCCAACTTGTGAATGGCGAGGGCGGAAGCGGCCGGTTGAGCGGACTGGCCCTCGATGATAACGGCACAGCCATCATAGCCGGGCTGAACGATGTGCCCCATGACTTCCTGCCCGCGCTGCTCAGCGAGATGCAAGAAGAGGTGACGATGTGGCGCGTAAACCCTTTCACCAACATCAGCTACGACGATGATCAGCATATCAGGTTCAGCCTCAAGCCCGATGATGAGATAGAAAGGCTATACAAGCAATCACAAATTCAATAGTATATATCTTCTTTAAAACATCATACAATTATGGCAAAAAGAATCGTGCTCATCACAGGAGCGACAAGCGGAATAGGCGAAGGGTGTGCCCGTCGCTTTGCGGATGGCGGCTATAACGTCATCATCACGGGGCGCAACGAGGCCAAGCTGCAGGCCCTCACCCAGAAGTTGAAGGCGCAAGGAACGGATGTGCTGCCCCTCAACTTCGACGTGAGAGACCGCAAGGCTGCCGCACAGGCCATGGAAGGCCTGCCCGAGGAATGGAAGAAAATAGACGTGCTCATCAACAACGCCGGCCTGGCCAGAGGGCTGGAGCCTGAATATGAGGGCGACTTTGACGACTGGGACCAGATGATAGACACCAACATCAAGGGCCTGCTCACCATGACCCGCCTCATCGTTCCCGGCATGGTGGCCCGCAACCACGGACATATCATCAACATAGGCAGTGTGGCCGGCGACGCGGCTTATGCCGGCGGAAACGTGTACTGTGCCACCAAAGCTGCCGTGAAGGCTCTGTCTGACGGCCTGCGCATAGACGTGGCGGGCACCAAGCTGCGCGTAACCAACATCAAGCCGGGCCTTGTTGAGACCAACTTCTCACGGGTTCGCTTCCATGGAGACGAGCAACGGGCCGACAAGGTATATGAGGGCATCAAGCCCCTTACGGGCGATGACATTGCCGACGTGGCCTTCTACGCAGCCAGCGCGCCCGAACACGTGCAGATAGCCGAGGTGCTCGTCTTGGCAACACATCAAGCCAGCGGCTCGGTGATACACCGGCAATAAGAACATAGAGACAATGCTAACAGGCGGCAAGAACGGCTTTGACAAGTCAGCTTCTTGCCGCCTGCTATAATCTTATTAAGAGGCAGAACACTGACTGTCCGATCAAAAACGTTACATCATCCAACAAGACATACAAAAAGAACAAAATATAAGTATAATTGACCGGAAAGGGTACAGTAATAAGGTGAGCCAGAGTATCTAGCAACACAAAGAATGTGTTGCGATATAGTCGGAAAGTAAGTTCTTCTTTCTAATATTGTTCTGTATTTACAATAAATATTATTAATCGTTAAATGTATTATTTTTATTTGTTTTTTGTGAAAAACATTTTTATTTTTGTACAAAAGCCTAAATTTTATACATAAAAAAAAGATTCAACTATGTAGAAAAAATTAGTCATTGTAAATGCAAAATCTGCAAGTGTGGAAGTTTACGAATTAAAATTACAAACATAACATATCATGAATAACGCCCAAATATTTATAACAGCATTGCTATTAGCAATAGCAGGTATTGTTTCCTCATCCTGCGACAGAAGAAGAATAGAACAGAAGCTTCAACAACTAACCAGTACAGAAATAACAATTCCTCAAGACTGTCTCCTTCCTTTCAATTATAAGAGCAAAGCGCAATTGGATTCGAGTAAATACAAGTATGTGATCTATTATGACAGTACCGTATGCTCTACTTGCACTCTCAAAAATATGTATTATTGGGAGGTCTTGCGGGACTCTGTCAGCAGTTTGTGTACAAATGTCAATTTCGTTTTCATATTTGCCCCAAGCAAAGAAAAAAGAGGCAAATTTCTGAATGATCTAAAACAGGCAAGAGAGAAATTTATTGCTTTTGTTGATACTTCGGGATGTTTCATAAAAAGGAACAGCCAAATTCCCCAAAATGCCAATGCCCACGCTTTTCTATTAAATAGTAATAACAAAATCATTATGGTTGGCAATGCCTAAAAACAATCCTGCCATAGAAACTCTTTTCTGGAAAATAATCCATGGAACTTATGAAAAATAGTATATCAAACTTATTGCGCATAATGCTCTGCCTGCTACTTATAATATCGGCAGCACTTAAATTTTACAACATTAGTAGTTTTGCCAACACAGTGCAATTGTTTACCGATGCCTATATAATAGACACGTCTCATTCTATTGTATATTTCTTTTCCGTATTCATTTGTTTTCTCGAATTGTTTGTTGGCACGATCGGTCTTTTTGACAAATTCCGCACAATATCACTGCCACTTATGATTATCATGCTCAGTGTATTCACCTTAGTTACATTTGTAAATGCATTTTTCCCTACAAGCCTTGGTTCCATACAAGACTGCAAGTGTTTTGGTGACTTTATGCACATATCACCATTCACCTCTTTCATTAAAAGTGTTGTATTATTAGCACTTTCTTTGCTGTCAATATTACTTTCGAGGAAGAAACACATAACTAATTCTGTTAGAATGGCAGCAAACATCATATTATGTTTAAGCCTATTCTACTATTCAGAATCAACATTTGCCCAACAGAAAACGAAGAAAACAGGAGAGGCACGTATAGGGGTCAGTGTGAATGACTCATACACTAACGTAGGATTACCTGCATTTGTTACCCTATTAGATAAAGACTCAGCCGTAATTGACACTGCAACCTGCAAGCTATGGAGGTCTAATTCCACTCTTACACTATATATACCAAAGATTTCTGGGGAATATATGGTACGGGCAGAATATCCCGGTTACAAAACAACTGTAGTGAAACAATACTTTGATTTCACAGAGAACTTGCCAGGCTGGGGGTTCCCCATCGTAAAACTAAAACGTCTTCCCACCGCCACCGACAGTCTGAGGTCTGTAGAACTGGGTGAAGTTGTGGTGAGAGGCACACGCCTGCAAGTGGCATACCGTGGCGACACGCTGGTATATGACGCACAAGCGTTTAATATTCCGGAGGGAGCTATGCTCGAAACTCTTGTGCGCCAGCTGCCAGGAGCGGAGCTGAAAGCAAACGGGGATGTGTACATCAATGGCAAAAGACTTGACTACATAACCTTGAACGGCAACGACTTCTACAAGGGAAACAACAAAATAATATTGGAAAACCTGCCGTATTTCGTGGTAAAGCAATTAAAAGTGTATTACAAAGACCCTCCGTTCGCTCTGGTCAAGCCGCTTACGGATGCGGGAAAGGA
Source organism: Prevotella sp. UBA7782 (assembly GCA_002480935.1). Next base: position 5,872 of record DLDC01000136.1, read on the forward strand.
CTATGTGCTTGACGTGGTAATGAAGCGAGAGTATGCCACAGGTAGCATCGCCAACATGGAGGCAGGCTATGGAACGGACAGCCGATGGAAGGCAAAGGCGTTCGGACTACGATATAACGACTACACGCGCTTCAGCCTTTTTGGTAACCTCAACAACGTGAACGAGGACAGAACACCGGGCACCAATGGAGATTGGTCGTCCAAAAAACAGTCAAGAGGTCTGCTGACTACAAAGCAGGCCGGGTTCAACCTCAACCTGAACAATGCAACCAAAACATTATCACTAGACCAGTCAACACTCCTTGAATGGTCAGACAACGACAATACTTCATGGCAGAGAAGCGAGACGTTTTCACCAGAAGGCAACATATTCGGCGGCAAGACCTCCACAAACAGCGTGAAAGACTTCAAGTTTACGGACGAGACCCAACTCAATGTAAGTGTCGGCCGTTCTATCATCAGCACCCAACACTACATCACGTACACAGACAGAGTGGGCGCAAACACATCCGCAGACTCAACATACCGCTCCAGCCTCATCAACACCGACCAATACATTTCACTGACAGATAGCAGAAACTTGTACGGCAATGGTGCTGCAATGTGGTCTTTTTTGTCATTCGGCCCCAACAGTACAAGCCTTGTAGCCAACTACTCCTTTGGCATTCTGTCACACGACAGAGGGCACACGCTGCGCAACATACGATACATGAACTCCGAAGCGACAGAGGGACGGAACGACTACCGCGACAACACCTCACGCAGATACAGATACAAAATCAACCTTGCGCAAGACTTCTATATCTCGCCTAGGATGTCTATAGACTTCAATGCCGGCTATCAGCAATACGGCGAAAGGCGGGACAACGACTATTACCACTTCTATCAATATGGCGGACGTTATGAGAATGACCTTGTACTGCCCTCCACCGCTGACTCCCTGATGGCCGCTACAGACCGCGGCAACAGCTATAACTATTTTACCATAGGGCGCGGGCTAAGCACTATGTTGCTAATCAGGTACAACTGGAAAAACACATCCGTGCACCTCTCCGCCAACTATATTTACAGTCATGAGCACATACACTACTGCAACAACGACATTGACACTGTGGCACAACGCGGCTATGGCTCATGGAATCCTAACCTGCAAGTGCAGCATAAGTGGAAGAAAAACAAATTCAGCATAAGGTACAACACGGTACATACACGCCCTAACTTCGCCACACTCATGCCTCTCACCAACAATTCTAACACGCTCAACGTACATCTTAACAACCCGAATCTTCGGTCGCAACTGCGGAACACAGTTAATATGGAACTCGATATTCGCCCAGGAGGAATGAAACCGGCATGGTGGCTCAAGTACGAGATCATCACACTGAACCGTGCATGGGGCAACAGAGCTTACTACAACACCACCACCGGAGGCTATACATTCATTACTGATAACGTTAACGGCAACTGGAACACGGCGCTTTCCTTTGGCATGAACGGCATTCTCAACAAGCAGAAGCGGTGGCGTTATGACGTAACCGCAAAGGTAGGGTATATACACAGCGTGGATTTCAGTACGGCATATAACGGCATGAACAGCGAACTGAGCCGCGTTAACACCTTAAAACCCGAGACAACATGGAAACTAAGCTATAACAAAGGCAACTTCTCGGCAGGTGCCTTGGCAAAGTTCTCGGGCAACTTCAGCCACGAAGAGGAGTATAGCCAACGTGACATGAACGTGCGTGAGTACCAATTCGGTATTAATGCACTTTACACGGTCCCCGTAGTTAAGCTGGCAATATGCACAGACCTCAACCTATATGCACGCGATGGCTATGAGATGGCAACCATGAACAACAACGAATGGATATGGAACGCCGCCATATCACGACCCTTACTCAAAGGCAAAATGGTGTTTAAAGTGGAGATGTATGACATTCTTCACCAGCTGTCGGCACGCTCATACAAGATGAACGCGCAGAGCCGTGTGGAAACATACTACAACAGCATACCGCACTATTTCATGCTCTCCGTCAGTTACAAGTTCGCCAAAAGCCCGAGCACGTGCAGATAGCCGAGGTTCTCGTCTTGGCAACACATCAAGCCAGCGGCTCGGTGATACACCGGCAATAAGCCCCAAGCAGGATATTATCCGTGGGTTAATAGGGGCTAAAACCATTAATTATCTTGGAAATTGTGCCCAAATTGGTTCACGAATAATATCTTCCTTAGCTTGCAAGCGGCCTGGCAACCCACAAACAACCCCACAAACGGCTCTCCCTTGCATGGGAGGGCTATTACAATCGATTGCTGTAAGCTGATTGTTGTACGGCACAAGACACTGACTATACAGGGTATGTGTGTGGGTATATGCACTTCATGAGGGGCACAAAGGGCCGCGCCCCGCATGGGATGAGTTATGGCACACGTTGCTGTACATACGCAAAAGGATGCGTCTCTACGGTGCTTGGCGCATTTTTGTGGCCGTAACGCATGAATTATCATCTACTTGTTCTGCGGTTTCAGACGCTTCACAGAGTGACCCGACACATCATTATATATCCCGATGCTATGAAACCGCATCCTACTCGAATGAACGTACCGTGGTGCAGACACAAGCGTAGCGTTCATTCTTGTAACTATCTGATACTTAACAACTTTCTAAAAGCGGCCTTTTTACCTTGCGATAATGCCTGTTTCGGCCTTCAAAAGTGCCTATTTCGCAGCGCGAAAAGGCCTGTTTCGGAAAGCCGCACGCACAAGACAACCGGACGAAAGCATGGACCTGACAAAACAAGGAGCAAGGTCCGGCCCTTAAAAGGCGCGGTGGTCATCACACTGAACAAGGCCCAGAAAAACGCATAACTGCGGTTAAGGTGACGGAAAGGCGAAGTGTGAGGCGGCTGACCTGAGCATAACACAACACGGAGAAGGGGTTGCGAGATAGTCTGAATGTAAGTTTTTTTGTTCTAATATTCTAAAACAGAGCTTCAAGGAAACTAAAAAAAGTTATAAAGTTTTGCTGCTTAGCTTAAAATACATACCTTTGCACCTTGCATAAAAACCCTTTAGGGGTAGTAAAGGGTAAAAGACTGTTATTCAACGGATAAGACAACGTATGAAAAGATTGATATTTGCATTGTTACTATGCATCACTGCGCTGGCGGCCCAGGCGCAGATTACGGGCCAGGTGCTGGACGCCTCCGACGGCTATCCGGTGCCCTATGCCAGCATATCTTATAAGGACAAGGGCGTAGCCGTGTCGAGTGACGGCGAAGGACGCTTCACCATCGACCGCCACGAGGGCTGGGTGCTCACCTTCAGCTGCCTGGGCTACGACCGACAGACCATGAAGGTGACGGCAAGCACCAATAACCTGACCATCAAGCTCAAGGCCAGTTCGAGGAGCCTTGACGAGGTGGTGGTGAAGGGAAAGCGCAAACGCTACATCCGAAAAGACAATCCTGCCGTGGCGCTGATGCGCAGGGTGATAGCGGCCAAGAAGCTTACCGACCTGGAAAATCACGACTTTTATGAGTATATGAAGTATCAGAAGCTCACCACGGCCGTGAATAACATCGACACAACAAAGCAAAAGAAGGCCAAATGGTATAACAGTCAGTTGGAAAAATCAGACTATAACGGTAAGCTGACGCTGCCCGTAACCATCGACGAGACCATTATCAAGCACCTATACCGCAAAAACCCGCGCAAGGAAAGAGACATCATCATGGCTCAACAGAGCAAGGGTGTGAACAAAGTAATACAGACGGGCGACATAGTGAACACGCTGCTGAAGGAGGTTTTCACCGATGTGAACATCTATGACGACCACATCCGGCTGCTGCAATATCCCTTCCCCTCCCCCATCGGCTCTACCGCCATATCGTTTTATCACTTTTATATACAAGACACTGTGCAGGTGAGCGGCGACTCTTGCTATCATCTGCACTTCTATCCGGCCAATCAGCAGGACTTCGGATTTACGGGCGACTTGTACGTTCTCAAGGATTCCACGCTGCACGTAAAGGAATGTACGCTCAACATACCGCATAAGAGCGACGTGAACTTTGTGAAGTCGATGCGCATAGAGCAGGAGTTCAAGAAGCTGGACAACGGCGAATGGGTGCTCTATCGTGACGACATGTGGGCTGAGGTAACGCCCCTGGAGGTGCTGCCTAACCTGCTGGTGACACGCAACACACGCCTCACCGACTATGCCTTCACGCCACCTGAGAAGAGGGAAATGCGCGGAAAGGCCTCGGTGGTGGAGGATCCTAACGCACGAATACACAACGATGACTACTGGAGTGCGGCCAGAAAGGTGAAGCTGACCAACAGTGAGGCCGACATGGACGACTTTGTGCACCGCATGCAACAGACCAAAGGGTTCGGCTGGCTGCTCACGGGCATCAAGGTGTTTGCCGAAAACTTCATCGAGACTAGCAAGCCCGGACATCGCAGCAAGTTCGACATCGGACCGGTGAACACTACCGTTTCGAGCAACTTCGTGGATGGTACACGCTTCAGACTGAGCGGTAGGACGATGGCAGCTCTCAACCCCCACTTCTTCTGGAAGGGATACGGAGCTTACGGAACCAAGACAAAGAACTGGTATTATGGCTCGGAATTCACTTATTCGATCAATAAAAAGGAAAACTCGCCCTTTGAGTTCCCCATGCGCAACATCGTGTTTGAGACAGAAAAGGATGTAATGTCGCCCTCAGACAAGTATTTGCTGAACAATAAGGACAACATCTTCATGTCGTTCAGAGCATACGACGTGAAGCAGATGTACTTCTACAATAGACAGAAGCTGTCGTTTGTATATGAGACAGACTGGGGCTTGAGCTTCAAATCGTCTATCAAGACAGAGAGCAACGAGGTGGCCGGCGACCTGCACTTCCTGCCCGTTGACGGCAGCAACGAGATATTCAAGTTCCGCACAACCGAGCTGTCGGCAACGATAGGCTACTGCCCCGGACAAACATTCATCAACACCAAGCAACGCAGATGGCCCGTAAACTTCGATCATCCGGAGGTTACCTTGCAGCACACCATGGGCATCAAAGGCTTGCTGGGAGGCGACTATAAGCTGAACCTGACGCAACTGAGGCTCTATAAACGACAGTGGATGGGAAGCTGGGGCAAGATAGACATGCACCTGAACGCCGGCGCTGAATGGAACAAAGTGCCGTTCCCCTTGCTTGTCATGCCGCCCGTGAACGTTACATATATATATGATGACGCCAGCGAAACCTTCTCTCTGATGCGTAATATGGAATTTCTGAACGACAGATACATCTATTGGAGTGCCTCATGGGACCTGAACGGAAAAATATTCAACCGTCTGCCACTCATCCATAAGCTGAAATGGCGCGAGTATCTGTGCATTAAAGGTATGTGGGGACACCTCACCGATAAGAACAACCCACTGGTTAACAGCTCCGACCCCATGCTCATGAAGATGCCGGAGGGCTCGTACATCATGACAAACCAACCCTATTGGGAGATGGTAGCGGGTATTCACAACATCTTTAAGATGTTTGGCGTTGACTTTATACACCGTCTTACCTATACAAACAACAAAGATATAGACAAGTGGGGCGTGCGTGTCTCGCTGCAACTAACATTCTAACGGAGTTTAAAGAAATATATAAAGACGTAGGGAAATAAGCTTTTATATAAAACAGAGCATCCTTTTCACGAAGGCTTCATCATTTAACTGGCAAATGAAATGATGGGGCCTTCGTGCTTTTGGGCACGGTTTCGTCAGAGCCATAAGACTGGTTGAGCCACTTACCCATGGAAAGGGTGCGCAGTTTCAGCTCCTCTTGCTTGTCGGCGGGGATTATCTTGGCGGGCTTCTTGCCCTCTCTGATGTCGGCTAAAAGCCTCACGGCAGGCGCAAAATTCTTCCATCGCGAGGTGATATACTTGAGTTGCTGAACAGCCGTGGCATTGTCGCCGGCCTGGAAGAAGCAATAAGCGCGGTTGAACCAATAGTCGCGGTTGTCCTTATCCATCTCTATGGCACGCGTAAAATCTACGGCGGCACTGTCGTAGTCGGCCTCTTTGATGCGGCTCATGGCGCGCAGGTCGAAGATATCAGGTATGTACGGATTCAGACGGATGGCTTGCGAGCAGTCGGCAATGGCTCCCTCATAGTCTTCAAGATGATATTTGGAGAGGCCGCTAAGATACCATGCCTCATACATATTGGGCTTCAAGGACACTACGCGCTGGAAGATCTGCATGGAAACAACGTAGTAGCCCACGTCTAAAGAGCGCCGGCCTTCCTCCATAAGCTTCTTCATGTTATACTGCGCAGAGGCAGGAAGCGAACAAAGAATGAGGAAAACAACGAGCAGTCTCTTTAACATAGCCTGAAAAAGAAAAGCTCATTCCGCCCCTATAGCAAGGGAGGGAATGAGCAGAATGATGTTATTTTTTATATACTTTTGTACGATAAGGGCAACGGAACCTACCGCTCATGATGGCACGCAGCTTGCTGTGAACCAACTGTTTGCGCAATGGCGAGATTCTATCTACAAACATTTTGCCCTCCAGATGGTCGAACTCGTGCTGCATCACGCGGGCTAAGTAGCCTCCCACCCACTCGTCATGCTCCTGAAGATTTTCATCCAGATACTTCACATGCACCCTCTTGGCACGCCTTACGTTCTCATGGATGCCCGGAATAGACAGGCAACCCTCCTCAAGTACCTCAGTCTCCTTGTCATCCAGCTCCAAAATGTGAGCGTTGATATACGCATGGCGGAAATCTTTATACTCAGGTAGGTCGTCTGCAAGGGGGGTAAGGTCGATGATAACCACCCTGATGCTCTTGCCTATCTGAGGAGCTGCCAAACCAACGCCGTCACTTGCCGTGTTGGTTTCAAACATGTTCTGTATCAGTTCTTTCAATCCCGGATAATCGGTAGGTATGTCTTGAGCTACCTTTCTGAGCACCGGTTGTCCGTAAACATATATTGGTAATGTCATATCGCGTTATAAATGATTTGCCTTCATAAAGTCCTGCAGCAGGATAGTGGCGCTAACCTCATCTACAAGGCCTTTATTTTCTCTTCTCTCCTTCTTCTTTACACCGGCAGCGAGAATGGTTTGATGGGCCAGAACCGACGTAAACCGTTCGTCATAATAGACAATGGGGATTGTCGGAACGGCTTTCCGCCATCGGTTAACGAATTGTTCTACGCGGCGAAGGTTCTCGCTGGGCGCGCCATTGGGCTGTGTGGGCTTGCCAATAACAATTTGTTCCACTTCCTCACGGGCTGTATAGTCTGTGAGGAATTGGAACAAATCAGCTGTGGAAACAGTTTTCAATCCACTGGCAATAATCTTCAGTGGGTCGGTAACAGCCAGTCCGGTACGCTTGCGCCCGTAATCTATAGCCAGTATGCGCGCCATTTACTTGGTGTAAAGCAACCAAGCGTCAGGATACTGAGCACGTAGCTGATTGCGGCTGCGGGCTGCCTCGCCCTTGTCGGATGACGTTGTTGCCACAACACGATACATGTTACGGTCTGCATTATAAGCAAGCTGCGCGTTATAACCGGCACTCTTCAGGCGCTGCTGCAAGCCCTGTGCGTTGGCTTTCACGCTGAATGAGCCTACAACCACGCTGTAAGCCTGAAGGCCTGAGCCGTCAACAACTGACACATTCTCCTGTCTTACGCTCACATTGTCGTAATTATCCACAACGTTTGTCTCGTTTGCCGGCTTCTCCTCAAGGGGTGCCACAACGGGAGTATCATTGGCTGTCTGTGTATCTGTTGCGTTATATCCGGTTTGTTCTTCCGTCTTAGCCTTCTCGTACATCTTCTTAAAAGCGCTCTCTTTTGTGCCGCAGCTGTTGAAAGCCAATGCAACACAAAGCACAGCACCTGTCAACATGAACTTCTTCATAGTGATATTATCAATTAAAATATGAATAAACTTAACCTTCGATTTATTTTGCGAAGGTACGAAATATCATTCGAAATAGGAATAAAACAGCGCATAAAGTTTGTTAAATAAAGGATTTACAACTTTTTTAACATAAAATATGGAGCAAGAAGTAACACTTTCGTAAAACTTTTCATATATTTGCGATGTACAAAACCATGGGCGTCACCCATCTGTCTGGCGCTGTGGATAATAAGGAAACATCATTTTTAAAACATCACAATTATGAAGACATTAGGTTATATTGGCGCTTTCCTGGGCGGTGCAATCGCCGGAACCGCAATAGGACTGCTCTTAGCACCGGAAAAAGGTGCCGACACACGTACGAAAATAGCAGATGCTGTAGAAGATTTCTGCAAGAAACATGACTTGAAATTGTCGCGCAAGGAGATGGACGACTTCGTAGACGACATCAAAGAAGCATCACCTGAAGAGTAATTGCCCATGTTCTCCAACGACAATAATGTTGAGACAATAGCGCAACTGCTAGAGGTTTTTAAGCATTACATCGGGCTTCAGCAAGAATACGTGAAGCTCGATGTAATAGAAAAGGTTGTGCGATTGGTGACAGCCATCACTGTGGCATGCCTCAGCCTCCTGCTGATCGTCATCTGCTTTGTCTTCCTGTCGTTTGCCCTGGCTGCCTTCTTAAAGCCAATGATGGGTGAGACGGGGGCCTATTGCACCGTTGCAGGAATCTACATCTTATTGCTTATAGTCTTTATCTTGTGCAGGCACAGGCTCATAGAAAGGCCTTTGGTGCACTTGCTAACAGGTATTCTTTTGTCAAAATAACCATGACAGCAACAAACAATCAACTCCCCGACGAAGTAAACTACCGCAACTTGAACGAAATAAGGCTGCGTAAGGCTCAGTTGCTTACCGCCATTGCCAAAGACAACAACAAGATGAGCAAGCTGTGGAACGACCTTTTCCATGCGCCTAAGAAAGCTGCCACACCCACCAAACGGCTCTCAGGAATACTCTCTACAGGCGCCGGCATACTGGATGGAGCCATACTTGGATGGAAGCTATACCGCAAATTGGGCGGCGGAAAGCAGTTCAGCCTCTTCAGAAAGAGGAAATAACGACGCCCGGAGACCCCACAAACCGAATACCACAAGGCGTATTTCGCAAGACGAAAACGTCACTTATCACTTACAACAAACTAACCTGAAAGATTATGAAACCTATTTCCGCCCTGAAAATCATCTTGTTCGCTCTATCAATAGGCATGTTGGCAGCATGTGAAAAAGCTGCTTACGACGACGAAGAAAGCATCAAAAAAGACGACACACACATCATAGAGGGTAACGAAGACGAAAATTCTGACCAGCAAGACAATGGCGGAACAGGAGGAAGCAGCACCGACACAACCAACTTCACCGACTATCCGGAAGACACAACCTACCAAGACCACACCACGCCCATCATCGATCCGAACGTTGAAGATGGCAATGACAAAGGCTCAAAAGGCTCAGAAAAGGACACGCTAAGCGTTGAGCAGTTTCTCAACGCAGAGAATTTGTCGGGCACGTATGTCCGTGGTTACATCGTGGCATCGTGCACCAAGAACCTGAAATATGCTGAGTTTGAACCGCCTTTTAACAATAACCAAGCCCTGCTCCTTGCAGATAAGAAAACAGAAAGGCGGCCCGACCACCTGATGAGCATACAACTGAAGTCGAATACCGACATACGCAAACAGCTGAACCTGGTGGATCACCCTGAATTATTACACCGAAAGATACTCGTATATGGCTATCGCTCAACCTATCTGGGCATATACGGCATGAAGGACATAGGCAAAACGTTCTGGATATACAAATGAAATAAAAACCCGATAAAATAAAATTAATGTGTTAAAAATTTGCTCAAAAAAGGAAAAGTAGGTAATTTTGCAATGTAAAAAGATAAATAATAACTCATCAAACACAAAAAAATTGCCTATCGAAGCAACATTACTTAGGAATCAATTATACGAGCGATGATGAAAAAACTAAGTGAGATGACCGATGAAGAGTTGGCCATGGCATACGTAGACGGCTGCAACCACGCATTCGACTTGCTCTTGTCACGCAACCAGCAAAAGCTCTTCTCGTACATACTATTTGTGGTTAGAGACCGAGATGTTGCTAATGATATATTCCAAGACACTTTCGTGAAGGTTATCATTAAGCTCCAGGAGGGCAACTATACGCCTAACGGAAAGTTCGGCGCATGGGTGATGCGCATCGCCCATAATGCCATCATGGACTGGTATCGCAACCAGAAGAGTGAAAAAATCGTGGATGCAGCCAAAGATAACGACCTTTCCAACATCAGCCATAACGACTTTACCGACAGCGGAATAGAAAATCAGTTCATCAATATGCAGGTGCTTCACGACGTAAAGAAGATGATGAACCAACTGCCCACCACGCAACGCGAAGTGGTCTTCATGCGTTTCTATCAGGAGTTATCGTTTAAGGAGATAGCCGAAGCCACGGGCGTGAGCATCAACACCAGCCTGGGACGCATGAGATATGCGCTCCTCAACCTGCGAAGAATGGCCAAGGAGCACAATATACAGCTGCAGCTGGCCTAGCATTCGCCTGTTTGCGGGCCGCTGAGCATCTTGAGAGCATGAATGGTGGAAAGGGGATCAACCGACTTGAAGACGTAACTTCCGCTCACCAGAACATCCACTCCGGCTTTCACCAAGCGGGGAGCCGTCTCTGCCTGCACGCCTCCGTCTACCTCTATGAGGGCCTTTGAGCCGGAAGACCGGAGCAACTCGCGCAGCCGTCTCACCTTGGCGATGGTGTTTTCTATAAACTTCTGGCCGCCGAAACCGGGGTTAACGCTCATCAAGAGCACCATATCCACATCACCAACTATATCCTCCAACATGCAAACCGGCGTAGACGGATTGAGCGTAACGCCTGCCTTCATGCCCGCGGCATGTATCTCTTGTATTGTACGATGCAGATGTGTGCAAGCCTCATAGTGCACATTCATCATCATGGCGCCTACATCAGCCGTCTGATGTATGTATTGCTCAGGATGGGTAATCATGAAATGCACGTCGAGAGGCTTTTGACAAACCTGCGATACGGCCTTCAGAACGGGGAAGCCAAACGATATGTTAGGCACAAAAACGCCATCCATCACATCCAGATGCAGCCAGTCGGCCTCACTGCGGTTTATCATTTCCACCTCATCTTGCAGATTCAGAAAGTCGGCTGCAAGCAAAGATGGCGAAACTAAAGGTTTTCTCATCAGTTCAGGTAAAGACTTTTAATGCCATTGCTCATTTTGAACTTACGATAAGCATAAGCAATTTGCCTGATAACACTTAGCGTGTACTCTGACGGGAGAGTCTCTTCTTGTGTAAAATTCTTCATAGGCAACAACAAGTTAATCATTAATATACAAACATAAAACGCAACTTCTCAGTCTTTTATTATATACTGTAGACAATAATTTTAGTTAATAAGCCAGCATCTCAACGCCTCATCTCACTATAGCAAGGCCAGCCCTTCCCCATGGCTCTCTATATATAATAATGTGGAAAGCTAGCAAGAGGGCTACCTACTTGATGTTTTATCACAAAAAGAAGAAAAACACAAGAAAAAAGAAAGAAAAAGTTGCACAAGAAAAACAAAATAATTACTTTTGCAACAGAATAAATAAAACAAGTAAAACATGACGAATTATTCATTTACAGCATGGTGGTGGCGTTACTCAAGATTGCGAAAGTCGTGAGCAACACAGCCGTGTAGATAAATGAAAACCCATACACAAAGGCCTGCCGTACTTACGACAGGCCTTTTTGCATATCAAGAACAACTAACGAGAAAGGACGATAATATGGAGATGAAACAGGTTTTAAACCAGCTGCTCAACCACGAGGAGCTGACACGCGAGCAGACAAAGGCCATACTGATTGGCATTACGAGGAACGAGTTTCCCGAAGAACAAATCTCAGCCATGCTCACAGCACTGCAAATGAGAGGCGTTACGGTAGACGAGCTGCTGGGCTTCAGAGACGGCATACTGGAGACCGGCGTGCCCGTGCCACTGAATTGCGAGCGATATATAGACGTGGTGGGCACCGGAGGCGACCGGAAAAACACCTTCAACATCAGCACAACATCGTGCTTTGTCATTGCCGGAGCAGGATATAAGGTGGCCAAACACGGCAACTACGCGGCTACATCAACATCGGGAGCATCGAATGTCATCAAGCAACACGGCGTGGTTTTCACCGACGACATCGACAAGCTGAACCGCTGCATCAACGAGGTGGGCATCGTCTACCTGCACGCACAGCTCTTCGCAAAGGCCATGAAGTTTGTCGGACCCATACGCAAGGCACTCGCCTTCCCCACAGTTTTCAATCTGCTTGGCCCCATCATCAATCCCTCGCAGCCCACTTGTCAGCTGCTGGGTGTGGCCAATCTCAACCAAATGAGGCTCTACAACCAGGTTTACAGGCGCATAGGCATCGACTTCGGCATAGTGAACAGCATAGACGGATATGACGAAATATCGCTCACCGGCGACTTCAAGGTAACCACAAACACCTACGAGAAGGTGTTCAGCCCCGCCGACCTGGGCTTTGAAACGGCCAAACCCGAAGAGCTGGTGGCAGGCGCCACAGAGCAAGAAGCGGCCGACATATTCGACGCCGTGCTTGAAAACAGAGCCCTGCCTGCCCAAAAGAACATCGTACTGGCCAACGCTGCCTTCGGCATACAGGTGCTGGAGAAAGGCAAGAAGAGCATAGAAGAATGCATAGACATTGCCCGCGAGTCGATAGACAGCGGCAAGGCGCTGGCTACATTCAAAAAGTTTGTTGAATACAACTCCTGACAAGGGCTGCCCACTGAAATAATAATAGGTTGTTGGGCAAACGCAATATTTTCATTAACTTTGCATCACATGAGAGATATATTAGACGAAATAGTAGCACATAAGCGTGAAGAGGTGGCACAGTATCACCACTTCTACCCCTCCGGCCTGCTGGAGCGGCAGGCTGAGGATGCCATTCGCAGAGACAAGGGGCACGCCCTACCCTCTTTCAGGCAGGCTCTGCTCAGCTCGCCTACGGGCATCATAGCCGAGTTTAAACGCAAGAGTCCGTCGAAAGGATGGATAAAGCAAGAGGGCAAGGCTGGCGAGATACCCCTCAGCTATCAGCAGAACGGAGCGGCAGCCATCAGCATTCTCACAGACAAAGACTACTTTGGAGGCTACGACGAGTTTATACAGCAGGCACGCGCAACGGGTGTTACCATTCCTATACTATATAAGAACTTCATCATCGACCCCTCGCAGCTCCTCCTGGCCAGGATAGCGGGCGCGTCATGTGTGCTGCTCATTGCCGCGGTACTAGACTACGGCTACTGTCAAGAGCTCATCAGCATGGCGCACAACCTGCAACTAGAGGTGCTCTTGGAGATGCACGACGAAGACGAACTGAGCTACGCCAGCCTGCAACCTGACGTGTGTGGCATCAACAACCGCAACTTGGGAACGTTCATCACCAACGTGCAAAACTCCTTCAAGCTGGGTGCGCAGCTGCCCAAAGAGGCGGTGAAGGTGAGCGAGAGCGGCATCTCAAACCCTGAGACAGTGAGAAAGCTCAGAGCCGAAGGCTTCAACGGCTTCCTCATAGGCGAGCACTTCATGAGCCAAGAAAGCCCCGGCAAGGCACTAAACCTTTTTATCAACCAACTATGATTATCAAAGTGTGCGGTATGCGCGATGCCCTTAACATTCGCGAGGTATGCCAGTTGAACATCAACTGGATGGGTTTCATCTTCGTAGAGAACAGTCCACGCTATGTGAGTCAAATCACTTCACTGGCCGGTATCATACCCGACTTCTCTGCTTATATAGACAAACAGGGCCACGACACGCTGAAAGCCCAGAATGACATAAAGCGTGTGGGAGTGTTTAAAGATGAGATGCCGCAAACCATCATCACACGGGTGGTGAACTTCAAGCTTGACATCGTGCAACTGCATGGCGATGAGAGTCCTGTCATGATAGACAATTTGCGACGCACACTGGTGCCCGACATCTGCAAAGACATCAAAATCATGAAGGCACTGCCCATCAGCGACGCGGCCGACATGGAACGTTGGAAGCTCTATGAGGGCCATGCCGACTATCTGCTCTTTGATAACAAAACGGCACAAGGCGGAGGAAGCGGACGAAAATTCAACTGGGCACTGCTCGACAACTATCATGGCACGCTGCCCTTCCTGCTCTCCGGAGGCATCGGGCCCGACGACGCAGAGGCTATAAAGGCCATCAAGCACCCGCAATTTCTGGGCATCGACATCAACTCGCAGTTTGAGAAAGAGCCTGCTATAAAGGATGTTGCCAAGCTGAAGGAGTTTATCAGCAAGCTCAGATAAGGGGCTTGGCACGGCAACAATGGCCGGAGGCAAAACCAAAAGTGCCCTTTTTGCGTTCTAAAATAGGCACTTTTGCAAGCCAAAACAGGCACTTTTGCAAGGCAAAAAGGCCCATTTTGCAAAACGCCAGAGGCGGGCTCATAGGGCACCCCCACCCCACCCACTTCTGAAAAAGCAATACAACAACACATCAATAGCAAAACATCACACAATGAATAAGATAAACAAGTTGTTCAAGGAGGCCGGCAACAGAAAGCTGCTGTCGCTCTATTTCTGCGCCGGCGACCCCACCAAAGAGGGCACGGCAGATGTCATTAAGACGCTGGAAAAGCGGGGCATAGACATGATAGAGGTGGGCGTGCCCTTCAGCGACCCCCTGGCCGACGGACCGGTGATACAGAGCGCGGCCACCAGAGCACTGCATAATGGCATGACGCTCAGCCTGCTGCTCAGCCAGCTGCGCGACATCAAGGGCCAGGTGAGCCTGCCGCTCATCCTCATGGGCTACCTGAACGTATTCATGCACTATGGCATGGAGCGCTTCTTCGCCAGCTGCGTGGAGGCCGGAGTGAGCGGAGTGATTATTCCCGACCTGCCTTTCAAAGACTATAGGCAGACGGTGAAGCCGCTGGCCGACCGCTTTGACCTGCGCGTCATCATGATGATAACGCCCGAAACAAGCGATGAGCGCATACGCTTCATAGACAACAACACCGACGGATTTATATATATGGTGTCGAGCGCGGGCATCACAGGGACTCAAAGCAACTTCGGCGATGCCAAGCAGGCTTACTTCAGGCGCATCAATGCCATGAACCTGCGCAACCCACGCATGATAGGATTCGGCATAAGCAACCGCCAGACACTGCAAAGCGCGCAACAAAACGCCTCAGGTGCCATCATAGGGTCGAAGTTTGTGACGCTCTTACACGATACGGGCGACGCTAACGTGGCCATCAACCAACTGTATGACGCTTTAAAACACTAACGCAAAATGAACAGAATAAAAGTAGACAGCGAAGGATTCTTCGGGGAATTTGGCGGAGCTTACGTCCCTGAAATACTATATAAGTGCGTGCACGACTTGCAAGACGCCTATATGCCCATCTTGCAGAGCGATGATTTTCAGAAAGAATATCATCAACTGCTCACAGACTATGTGGGAAGGCCCTCACCACTATATTATGCCAAACGCATGAGCGAGCGATATGGGTGCCGATTATACCTGAAAAGGGAGGACCTGAACCACACGGGAGCTCATAAAATAAACAATACCGTGGGACAAATACTCATGGCCAAGAAGATGGGTAAGACGCGTATCACGTGCGAGACGGGCGCCGGACAGCACGGCGTTGCTACGGCTACGGTGTGCGCGCTGATGGATATGGAGTGCGAAGTGTTTATGGGTAAGACCGACGTAGAGAGGCAACACACCAACGTGGAGCGCATGAAGATGCTGGGAGCTAAGGTGCATCCCGTCACAACGGGCAACATGACGCTCAGCGACGCGTGCTCCGAGGCTATCAGAGACTGGTGCTGCCACCCGCAAGAAACGTTCTACATCGTGGGCTCTACCATGGGGCCACACCCCTACCCAGATATTGTGGCAAGGCTGCAAAGCGTTATATCTGAGGAGATTAAGTGGCAACTGAAGGAGAAAACGGGCAGAGACTATCCCGATTATCTCGTAGCATGCGTGGGAGGTGGCAGCAATGCCGCCGGAACAATATACCACTTCGTAGACGATGACCGCGTGAAGATTGTGCTGGCAGAGGCCGGCGGACACGGAATAGACACCGACTACACCGCAGCCACCATACATTGCGGCACAGAAGGCATTATTCACGGAGCGCGAACACTGGTGATGCAGGATGCCCACGGGCAGATAAAAGAGGCTTTCACCATATCGGCCGGACTCGATTATCCGGGCATCGGACCCATGCACGCCTATCTGGCGAAATGCGGAAGGGAGAAGGTGCTGGCCATCAACGACGATGAAGCCATCTACGCCGGATATGAACTGACACGCACGGAGGGCATCATACCCGCCATAGAGAGTGCTCACGCCGTGGCAGCCCTGAAAAAAATGACGTTCAAGCCCAACGACATCGTGGTGCTGACAGTGAGCGGAAGGGGCGACAAAGATGTGGAAACGTATTTAAAGAACAAGAAAATGGCACGTGAATATGGAAACTTTTAATTACAAAACGGCATATAAGCGCATCCTGGCCGACCTATATACGCCCGTGGCGGTATATATGCGGCTGCGCGACTTGTACACTCAGAGCGTCCTGATGGAAAGTTCTGACTATCATGGACATGACAACAGCCGATCGTTTATAGGCATCTGCCCCATAGCAAGCATTGCGGTGAGCCACGGTGAGGTCATCACCACACTGCCAAACGGGAAGGTGGAAAGAAGAAAAATAGACAGTGAGCAGAAAGGAAAAGCCAAGGAGGCTGTGGCAAACGCCATCACCGACTTTATTTGCAGCCTGCATGTGGAGGGAAAAGGCGCTCAATATGCCGGACTATACGGATATACTTCGTTCAATGCCGTGAAGTATTTTGAAGACATCAACGTGAAAGATACCACCATGAAGGCTAACGACGCGCCCGACATATTATATATAATGTATAGGGATATTATCGTGTTCGACCACTTCAACAATACCATGGAGCTCGTCACACTAGACTCTGATGGCTCAGCAGAGGAGCGATTGGCAACGCTGGAGAAGGCTATCAACCGCGAAGACATCAAGTCGTATGGCTTCAAACCGGTGGGACAGTGCCGCTCTACGCTGACCGACGATGAGCATAAAGCCAATATCAGGCGTTGCGTAGCCCACTGCAAGAGGGGCGACGTGTTCCAGATTGTGGTGTCAAGACGCTTTGTGCAGCAATATGAGGGCGACGATCTGAAGCTCTACAGGGCACTCAGAAGCATCAACCCAAGCCCTTATCTCTTCTATTTCGACTTCGGGGGCTTCAGAATATTCGGCTCTTCGCCCGAAACGCACTGCAGGATAGAGGGTAAGAAGGCTTACATCGATCCCATTGCAGGCACAACGCGAAGGACGGGAGACAAGGAACAGGACCGCAAAAACGCCGATTTCTTGAGGAACGACCCTAAGGAAAACGCTGAACATGTGATGCTCGTAGACCTGGCAAGGAACGACCTGAGCCGTAACTGCCATGATGTGAAGGTGGATTTCTATAAGGATATGCAGTTCTATAGCCACGTCATACACCTGGTGAGCCGGGTGAGCGGCACGCTAGACGATGGCGACGAGGAAGCGGAAAGCCGTAGAAGCCACGTCTTCAGGCGTATTCACGCCTTCGTAGATACCTTTCCCGCCGGTACATTGTCGGGTGCGCCAAAGGTCAGGGCCATGCAGATCATCTCCGAACTGGAGCCTCACAACAGGGGAGCCTATGGCGGATGCATCGGCTTCATAGCCCTGAACGGCGACCTGAACCAGGCCATCGTCATCCGTACATTCATCAGCCGAAACAACGAACTGTGGTTTCAGGCAGGCTCAGGTGTAGTGGCCAAGAGCAGCGACAACTATGAACTGAGAGAGAGTAACGACAAATTAGGAGCATTGGTAAAAGCTATAAACATCGCAGAAACATTATGAAAATCAGCATAATAGACAATTATGACTCTTTTACTTACAACTTGGCGCACCTTGTGAAAGAGCTGGGAGCAGAGGTAAAGGTGTACCGAAACGACCAATTTGAGATGAATGACTTGGCCGATACTGACAAAATCATTCTCTCACCGGGGCCTGGCATTCCGTCAGAAGCAGGCAAACTGCTCGACGTGATACGCTATTACGCCGGAAAGAAGCCTATGCTTGGCGTTTGCCTGGGGCATCAAGCCATAGGCGAAGTGTTTGGTGCCAAGCTCGAAAACCTGGATGATGTGTTTCATGGGGTGGCCACTGAAGGGTCGCAGTTGGGCAATGATTACATCTTTAAAGGGCTGCCGGAGAGGTTTCTTATGGGCAGATACCACTCTTGGGTGGTCTCTAAAGAGGACTTTCCAGATTGTTTGGAAATAACAGCGCAGAGCGATGAGGGACAGATAATGGCTCTCAAACATAAGGAATACGACATTCATGGCATACAATTCCACCCAGAGAGCGTGCTCACACCGGATGGACGAGCCATCGTATCTAACTGGTTGGCGTTCAGCGAATAACCTTTTTCGCGCCATTCACAATGTAAATGCCTTTCGGCAAGGACGTTACATCTGTATGAAGCCTTACTCCCTGCAATGTGAAAACATCAGGGCGTGAGGCTTTTTCTGTGCGCTCTACGGTGCGCACGGATGTAGACGCGTCACCCACTTCATAGAGAGCGACAGGATAATAGTTGTATTCACTCTTCTTGGAACGTAGATGATAACGGTGAACATTGGTGCTGAAAAGAAGGTATTTGCTGCCTATCTTGACATATAATGAACCCTCTGAGCGCTCGAAACTCACAGCTGAGTGTGCCGTAGGCTGCGTTGTGGCCGATATAAGCGTGTATAATGTAGGGCTGCCACCCGCCGGCAACTGCACAATCTCACCCAAATAGCGGTTGCAGCGTGTGTCTTGCAGGTACCATTTGCCCTCTTTCTTACTCAGAAGAAGGGTGTGACACGACTGCAAGAAGCTTTCATCTAATGTGTTAGACGTAACGCCTCCCGTGTCATAAAGCCATATACTGTCTGACAAAGCAGCATCGAACGCCGCGCCCTGAAAGGCTTGATAATTCTTGCCTTGCCGATAGGTAACCAACAATGTGGCGCCTTCATGCACGTCGTCTACATAGTTAACCGCCGTGAAGGTGTGCTGAGCATATACTGCCAGACCATATAATAAAGCTGCGCCAAAAGTAAATAGTTTCTTCATAGCGCAAATATAAGAATTATAAACAATAAATCCTAGCATTCCAGTAAGAAATCGTAAAAAGCCCAAAACATTCTCTTTGAATGGGAAGAATATATATCTTGACAAATCAAAGCAATGAAATCATCCTTCAGAAAAGTTGTTTTTACGTTTTAAATGAATATATATTTAACTTAGGATATATGCGTTTATATATTTCAAGGAAGGTATATTATACGCTTATATCATGCTTTACAGAATATAATAAAGATAATTTTGTAAGTTTATATAAATAGATTTAAAAGTAAAGACGTAACGAAATATATAAAAAATTAGGCCTTCTTGCAATCTCATTAGATGCAAGAAGGCTACTAAAAATATTGATTAAAAAATGTCTTGACTATATATTAGCTTCTTAATTTCATCCTCGTGCTCGAACAAGAAACGGGCTACGATGCTTGAAAGAATGGCTGTTGCGGGCAGCTTAACATTGCTGGCGCTCTTCAAACGATCGAGCACTTTCTTCAAATCTGAGTCTATATACACCGTGGCAAGGCGGCCGTCGCGCTTCTTATAGTCGCGCGCTAACTCTATAAAGGTGTTCCAGCTGTCTACGCCGGCATTCTTCAGGGCCTGATACTCACGATTGGTGGCTTGGTTGTTGCTCTCCGTGGGAGCGGTAACTTGCTTAGGTTGGGGGCTGACCTCTGCCGCGTCTGTCTTCACTCCCTTCTGTACGGTGTTAACCAAATCGGCAATACTGCCGGGGAGTACGACGCTTGTCTTCTTCTTTGTTGGCATATTTATGTTGTTATAAAAGGATTATAAAAAGTTATTTCATTTTATGTAAGATGTAATCGAAGCAGTCTTCCACAGCGTCACGCTGGGGTGCCAGGATTTCATAAGTATTGATACGCTTCAGGGTAGCACGCGAGGCAATGCGCGGTGTCACCACTCCTAGCTTCTTGAAAATCTCGTCTGTCTCTTTCCACATCCGCAGTTCATCAGTTGTACCGATACGCGAGTCAATACGATTGGGTACAAAGAACACCTGTGCATTCATGTCTTTGTTCTGCTCTCTCAACGCAGTGAGCACCTGAATGAAGGTTCCCGTTGAGTCAAGCGTCTTCTCCTCATACTCGTAAGGGCAAATAATATAGTCGGCTTTGATAAACATGGGAGCCAAACCATCCTCACTTACGTTTCCCGGAGAGTCGAAAAGCACATAGCCATCCACCTCAGAAGCCGACTCCATGAGCTTGAGCATCATCTCGGGCTTGGTAACATCAAAGTTCTGAATGGTATAAGGCTCTTCGCGATCGTCAAAGATCTGGGCATCCTTCCGGCGCTGCATGAGAATGGATTTCTGCAAGTCGGTATCGATGATACAAACATTCTTCTTCTTGAAAGCCAAATAGTTCGCAAACAGAATGCACAAAGTAGACTTCCCTACCCCACCCTTTTGGTTCGCGAAAACAATTTTCCTATTCTTCATCGTTCCTATTATATATATGTAGTTTATAGTATAACGCATTTTTATATTTTTAATTGTATCTACAAGCAAAAAAATTATTGGGTTTTTATATAAAAGATTAAGTACATCAAAAATAAGGAGATAGGAAGGTTGAAATAGGGCGTTATTAGGCTTAAACAAAGTGTTTATATAATAATATTAGTATATACGTCTTTATATAAAGGCATAATAAGTGATTAAAATATTAGTTTGAAAGGATAATAACAAGGATTGTGAATAACGATGTAGACTAAAAAGTAGACCTCTTATCAGGGAACAACGAAACAAGGAAGAACGCAGTGTTAGGCAAAAGCACCGTTTTTACGATGCAAAAATGCCTATTTTGCCTTGTAAAAGTGCCTATTTTGAAGCGTAAGAATGCCTATTTTTAAAGCTGGCACGAGTAGACAGGTAAAACAAGGAAAACGTGCCTAAAACGCAATAGCGTGCTGGAAAGGTAGCAGAAAGGAATCTTGTTGAAAAAAAAGGGATGCTGTACGGTGACAAAATATAGAGCGGCACACAACAAAAGCGGACGATGCTCGTTGAAAGAGTAGGGTAGGGGAGGTATCATCATGCCACATACGCCAGACAGGACCTGCGCTAAGAAAAACAAACAGTCGGGGAATGCTGCTACAAGATAGATGTAAAGAAAGTTCCAAATGCTACCTATTTGTCGCAGAAAAGCAGGGCATGACAAATTTATAATTCCCTATTTGTCGCAGAAAAGTATAAATGACTGGTTTACAATTCGTTGTATAAGCGTACAAGAATCATTAAAACAAGAAATAAGAATGAAGAAGACAGATTATCGTCATGAAGGTCTAGATATTGTAAAGGAATATCTTAAAGAAGCTAAAGAGTTTCCCTATATGTCGAAGACAACCTACTAATAAGTCGCAGATGAATGAAAAAGGTTACTAATTTGTCGAAGACAACCTACTAAAATGTCGAAGGCAGCTTACTAATTTGTCGGAGATAACTTACTAATTTGTCGGAGATAATCTTCGAAATAGGTTGGTAGTGAACAACTTACAGTGCTCTATTAATCTATATAAAGGATTTAAACAAAAGAATAATCAAGTCTTTGAGAAGTTTTTTCTTATTTTTATTTTATTCTTTTGATTTTGATAACGTTC
>DLDC01000120.1:0-1645 GCA_002480935.1 Prevotella sp. UBA7782
TCGTTGTCGTCAAAGTCGAGAATCTGTATGTTTGGCTTGGCTTGCTGCTCTTTCTTATCTTTATCGTTTGGCATATACATAATAATTAAAGTGGGTTTGTTACAGCTGTAGTTGACTTCAGAAGGCTTATTCCTCCGGGTTCATCATTTTGTCGAGGAAACTTCTAATAGACTTGCCTATCTTATTGATGGTCTTGTTTTTTTTGTTTTCTTCCTCCAAGCGTTTGCGCTCTTCTTCTTCCTTGTCGCGTTTTATCTTTTCTTCAGCTTCTTTCTTCTTCTTCTCCAGCTCTGCCTTTTCCTTTTCAGCCGGTGTCATCACAACGCCAGTACCGTTTAAGTCGTTAGGGTTTCGTGCTGGATTGTGCAGCGCTGCGCCTGTTGCAGAGGTCTGCTGTGCTCCGTTTTGATGGAAGATGTCGCGTGTTGGGTCTATCGGATTGCCTGCGCAGTTCATGTCACCCTTGGCAAGCAAACTGAGAATGGTGTTCATCATGCCATTGTGGGCGTTGATGTCGGCGTTGCTCGACTTGATGGTTTGTGTGACAAACTTGGCTATTCTCACCTTGTCTGTCCTTGTTACGATGCGGAAAGCCCGTTCGATGTTCTTCATATTAGAGCCACCGCCGGTGAGCACGATGCCTCCGAGCAGCCTGTCAGAATATTCGCTTGGTATCTGGTTCCACACGTTTTCGATGATTTCCATCACTCTTGCCTCTACGATGTTGATGAACTTAGAGCTCTCAACATCACGTTCGGCATCGATAGGATATTTGATGGTGGGGTTTATCTCGTTGGTTTCCGTATAAGCTGAAGCGTATTTTATTTTCATTTTCTCGGCATCATCAAAGCTCATTTGCAGCGAAGCAATGTCTTTTGTGATGCTGTTGCCGCCCAATGGTATGACAGCCAGATGCCTCAGAATGTTCTTGTAGTAAACAGAAACGGTGGTTGTGTCAGCTCCCAAGTCTACCAACACGCAGCCACCCAACTTGTCTTGCTCAGACAGAAGGCTGTCTGCCAGAGCCAAAGGAGCGAGATACATCTCAGCGATGTTTATTCCGGCCTTGGCAAAGCAGATGTTCAGGTTGTCATAGAAAGATTTGCGCTCCAGGATGTTGAGGAAGTTGCCCTCCAGCTTGGTGGCTTTTATGCCTACGGGATCGATGACATACTGATTGTCTACCTTATATTCCTGAGTAGCGGCATCCAGTATCTCCTTGCCGGGATATACCATGTTGCGGTTGGCATCCATCAGCTCGTTAATCATCTCCGATGTGATGATGGTTTCGGCAGGCAGGTTCTTTACGTGCACATTGCGCACGCTGCGTATTGATTTTCCGCCAACTCCCACGTAAACATGCAGAATTTCGCACTTCAGTTGGTTTTGCAGCTTCTTGATGATGTTGGTTAAGCACTGTCCGGTCTTGTCGATGTTATAGACAACGCCTTTCTTTATACATTCAGCGGCATTCTCCTTTACGACGGCCAGCACGGATATACTGCCGTCGGGATTTTTCTTTCCGGCGATGCCTGTAATCTTAGATGAGCCCAGCTCAATGGCTACTATAAACTCTGCCATACGCTTTTTTATTCTATATTATTATTGTTTTCGTTGTTTGATGTTCTTTTCTTGCAGATGATTT
>DLDC01000120.1:1654-2919 GCA_002480935.1 Prevotella sp. UBA7782
TAGGAGTATTTGTTCCATCCGGCTTGCGACAGTCCGTAGCGATAGAACTTTTCGAGCCTGCTCAACTTGCGGTTGGCAAAGTCGGATATGGCTTTTTCTCGCTCAGCCTGTCTCTTCTCTCTGGGCAGGAAGCCCAAGAAGAGAATCTGATCGCCCACCCTCGGCACCAACTCTATGCCCTTGTTGGGCAGCACGTTGATTTGTTCTATCTGGTTGCTCCAGAAGTCTGAGGCCATGATAGCCTTGGCCAGCGGGGTGATATAGTATTTGGCAAACCATCTGCTTACGCTTCCCGTAGCGATAATCAGGTCGCTGGTGTAGTTGGAGTTGGGCAATGTGCCGCCCTTGTCGTCAAGATAGTAGTCGGCGCCCTGACTGTTCTTTATCCGTATGATGGGCAGTCTTTGCGTGACATTCATGCATACATGTCCGTTCTTGGTCTTGTAGCACTGTGCCGTATTGACGAAGGGGCTCACCTTGAGCATGTCTTCTATGTTCCTCGGATTGATGCTTTGCATCTTCTTGCCCAGTGGGTAGAGGTTCTGCTGTTGCAGTATGGATTTTATCTCCTTGGCACTTAGAAAGCCTGCGTTGTTGGTGTCAGCAATGTTGATATCTACCTTTGTGCAGACAGACATCTTCTCCACCGGCTTGTTCCACGACGTTATGGCCATGACCAGATAGCCGGCAATGACCACGTCCATGAGGCAAATAAACGTCTTTTTCCAGTTCACTGACACTTTCATCTCACTTCCTTAGTTGTTCTCCTTAGCCAGAATAATCTTGGTTATCTGCGGCACATAGTTGTCCAGATTGCCGGCGCCCAGAATGACGAGCACGTCGAAGTCGCGGCTCTTCACGTAGTCGAGCACGTCGTCTTTCTTTATCATGTGCTTCTCCACGCCTGGTTTCAGATTGTCATATATCAGCTGGCTCGTCACGCCGGGTATGGGTTGCTCGCGTGCCGGGTATATCTCTGTGAGCACAACCTCATCGAGCTGGCTCAGCGCATCGGCAAAATCCTTGTAGAAGTCTCTTGTCCTCGTGTAGAGATGTGGCTGGAATATGGCTGTTATCTTGCGGCCTTTGTATAGCTCGCGCAAGCTCTTGGCGCTCTGGTATATTTCTTTGGGGTGGTGAGCATAGTCAGACAGCAGCACATGCTTGGCGTTTCTAATCTTGAAGTCGAACCTTCTGTCTACTCCGCTGTAGGTCTTCATGCCGTATTTCAGCTCTTCGGCCGTGCAGCCATTGAGCTGTGCCAT
>DLDC01000158.1:0-8960 GCA_002480935.1 Prevotella sp. UBA7782
TGGAAAGACATTAAAGTTATAGGAGATTAATCGTCATGGCAAAGAAAGCAAAGGGCAATAGAGTGCAGGTAATACTTGAGTGCACCGAGATGAAGAACAGTGGTCTGCCCGGCACGAGCCGTTATATAACCACAAAGAATCGTAAGAACACCCCGGGACGTCTTGAGCTGATGAAGTATAACCCTATACTGAAGAAGATGACCCTCCACAAGGAGATTAAGTAAGTCTAACAATTTAAAGGCTAAGTAAAATGGCAAAGAAAGCGGTCGCTACCCTCCATGAAGGTTCTACGGATGGTCGCGCATATACAAAGGTTATCAAGATGGTGAAGAGCCCCAAGACAGGAGCTTACATCTTTGATGAGCATATGGTGCCCAACGAGGCAGTTAAAGATTTCTTTAAGAATTAATTATTCTGACAGATAAAATCTGAAAGGTTGCAAATTATTTTGCAACCTTTTTTATTTTTAGTATCTTTGCAACAAAATATATCAGTTATGGGCTTATTTGGGCTGTTCAATAAGAGCAAGAAAGAAACGCTAGACAAAGGATTGGAGAAGACCAAGCAGAGCGTCTTTTCTAAGATAGCACGTGCCGTTGCCGGTAAATCTACAGTAGATGATGATGTGCTTGACAATCTTGAAGAGATTCTTATCTCGTCTGACGTGGGCGTAGAAACCACCATCAAAATCATTGACCGTATACAGGAAAGGGTAAAAAGGGACAAGTATGTATCTACCAGAGAGCTTAATAGAATTCTGAGGGAGGAAATAGCCAAACTGCTTACGGAGAGTAACAACGGCAGCAACAGCGATTGGGACATTCCGCAAGGGCACAAGCCTTACGTCATTTTGGTGGTTGGTGTCAACGGAGTTGGTAAGACAACTACCATTGGCAAGCTGGCTTATCAATTCAAGAAAGCCGGAAAGAAGGTCTATTTAGGTGCTGCCGACACCTTCAGGGCTGCAGCAGTAGAACAAATAGATATATGGGGCAAGCGTGTTGGAGTGCCTGTTGTGAAGCAGCAAATGGGCTCCGACCCTGCCAGCGTGGCTTTCGATACCCTGCAGAGTGCCAAGGCTAATGATGCCGATGTTGTGCTTATCGACACAGCCGGAAGACTCCATAACAAGGTGGGATTGATGAACGAGCTGAAGAAAATAAAGGATGTAATGAAGAAGATTATACCCACAGCGCCCGACGAAGTACTGTTGGTGCTCGACGGCTCTACCGGACAAAATGCCTTTGAGCAGGCCAAACAGTTCTCGGCTGTTACACAAATCACTTCACTCGCCATTACCAAACTCGACGGAACAGCCAAAGGAGGCGTGGTAATTGGTATCAGTGACCAGCTGAAAGTGCCTGTTAAGTACATTGGACTAGGTGAAGGAATGGAAGATCTTCAGCTCTTTGACAAAGAACAATTCGTAGATTCTCTTTTCAAGAATGAAGCATAATCAGATAGATATCATCACTATGGGCTGCTCAAAGAACCTTGTAGACTCTGAGCTGCTTATGAAACAGTTTGAGGCTAACGGCTATCACTGCGTGCACGACTCTAAGCGGCCACAAGGCGAGATAGCCGTCATCAACACGTGTGGCTTCATTGAGAGCGCTAAAGAAGAGAGCATTAACACCATTCTAGAGTTTGTAGCCCGTAAGCAAGCCGGACAACTTAACAAGCTCTTTGTCATGGGGTGCCTCTCACAGAGATATAAGGACGAACTGGAACGAGAAATACCAGAGGTAGATAAGTTCTATGGCAAGTTCAACTACAAGCAGCTCCTTCATGATTTAGGCAAGGCCGACATACCGTCGTGCGACGGCCAACGCCATATAACAACACCCAAGCACTATGCATATATTAAGATAGCCGAGGGATGCGACAGGCATTGCGCCTATTGCGCCATCCCTCTCATTACGGGCAAACATGTGAGCCGTCCCATGAACGAAATACTCAATGAGGTGAGCGAACTGGTTGCCCAGGGCACAAAAGAATTTCAGGTCATTGAACAAGAGCTTACCTACTATGGCGTAGATATTGACGGTCACCACCACATAGCCGAGCTGATAAGTAAAATGGCTGACATCCAAGGCGTCAAATGGATCAGGCTTCACTATGCCTATCCCAACGACTTTCCTATGGAACTGCTCGATGTGATGCGCGAAAAGCCTAATGTGTGCAAGTATCTGGACATTGCATTGCAACACATCAGCGACCACATGTTGCAGAGAATGCACAGACATGTGACCAAAGCCGATACTCTGCAGTTGCTAAAGGAGATAAGAAATAGGGTGCCGGGCATACATATCAGGACAACACTCATGGTGGGATTTCCCGGAGAGACAGACGAAGACTTCAACGAGCTGATGCAATTCGTAAAGGAACAACGCTTCGAGCGCATGGGCGCCTTTGCCTATTCAGAAGAGGAGGGCACTTACAGCGCCACGCATTATGAAGATGATGTGCCGCCAGAGATGAAACAGCAACGTCTCGACACACTCATGGCTTTGCAGCAAGACATCAGCGAAGAGATTGAAGCACAGAAAGTGGGAAGCGTCATGACGGCCATCATAGACCGTAAAGAAGGTGATTACTACATCGGACGCACCGAATATTGCTCGCCGGAAGTAGACCCCGAAGTGCTCATCCCCGCTTCTGAGCGTAGACTCCGTGTGGGACAGTTCTATCAAGTGAGGATTACAGGCTCTGACGAGTTTGACCTTTTCGCAACAACAAGACTATAAGCAACATTATGAACAATAAAGAGTTTATCTCTGCTCTGTCACAACGAACCGGCTATTCGCAAGAAGACACTCAGCGATTGGTGAGTAATCTAGTTACTGCAATGGGCAACGAGTTTATGAACGGTGAGTCGGTGAACATAGCAGGTTTCGGAACTTTCGACGTAAAGAAGCGGTTGGAGCGGGTGCTCATCAATCCCTCTTCAAAGAAGCGCATGTTGGTTCCGCCTAAGCTGATATTGAATTTCCGACCTGCTGCCTCTGTTAAAGAAAAGTTGAAGAAAGGAGGCGAGGCCTGATTATGGTGAAATCATCGTTAAGAAGAATAACCGAAAGCGTAGCTAAAAAGCAAAAGCTGCCCGTAGAAGACATAGAAAAGTTCATCACAGCCCTGTTTGAGGTTACTGATGAGGGCCTTCATGCTGACAAACAAGTAAAGATCAAGGGTCTTGGAACATTCAAGATAACCACCGTAAAGCCTCGCGAAAGTGTTAATGTAAACACGGGTGAAAGGGTGCTTATCAATAGTCATGACAAGGTTACGTTCACCCCCGACGCGTCTATGAAAGAGCTTGTGAATAAGCCTTTTGCACAATTCAAGACCGTGGTGGTGAATGATGGTGTTGATATAGCCAAGCTTGAAACTACCGAACAGTTGGAAGAGGAGAAAGAAGAAGACAACTCTCCTGAACCCGAAAAAACAGAGGAGGTACAAGAATCAGCAGAAAGCGAAGCTCAGCAACCCGCAACAACCGTGGTGGATGAGGCAGCCCCTGAAACCAAAGATGTTGAAGTTCCGCGCGAAGCGGAAAGACTAGAACCTGCCGTCAACGCCGAAGAGGCCAAGCAAGAAGAGGCTGAGCCGGTGGCAGTGCCTACACCTCGTGAAGTAAAGGTGGAACCCCTGATACAAGAAAAAACAGTCGAAAATCGACCAAAAAGGCCCATGGAGCCTGCCGTCAACGCCGAAGAGGCCAAGCAAGAAGGGGCTGGGCCGGTGGTAGTGCCTACGCCTCGTGAAGTAAAGGCAAAACCCGTGATACAAGAAAAGCCTGTCGAGGCTCAACCAAAAAGGCCTATATCGCCTGCCGAAAATGCCCCTTTGAGGCGGCAAAAGCGGCATTATTGGCTGGCAATATCATTGGTTGTGGCTTTCATCCTTGGAATAGCAATATTCTCATATAATTCTTTCCAAACAACCACAGAGCAACCTAAGGTTGCGATGAAGCCTGAGCCAAAGGCCAACACCAAGACTTCTACATGCAAGACCAAGGCACCACAGCCTCCTAAAGAGGCAGACGATCCCTATGCCGTCAAGCCTATGGCTGAATATATGAAGGATCCCAGAATTAAATATGGCGCTTATGATATTGTAGGAATAGACAAAATCGTCACACTACGTGAGGGTCAGACCCTTCAGTCTGTTTGCAATAGCACGTTGGGAAGCTACATGATATGCTACTTCGAGGCTGTCAATCCCGACAAGAAGCTCAAGGCAGGTGACAAAGTTCGCATTCCTAAGGTTAAAATTCGCAAGCGCAATTAACAAAAGAGCATTAAATTTGTAAAGATAGAATGATTGAAAAAGTTTCTTAAAATATTGGTTTTAAGAAACTTTTTTAATATTATTTAGGTGCTTATCTTCGCCCATAACGCTTTAATATTGTACTTTTGCGTTATAAATAAGGTATAATACAAACATTATAAAAATATTTCAGTCATGGCAGAAGCTATTGATATTCGTGAACTCAATGCACGAATAGAACAACAAAGCGCATTTATAACCAACCTGAGAACCGGAATGGACCAGGTGATAGTGGGTCAGAAGCATCTTGTAGATGCCCTTCTCATTAGCCTGCTCAGCGGTGGACATATCTTGTTGGAGGGTGTTCCGGGTCTTGCTAAGACGCTGGCCATAAAGACACTGGCTCATCTCATCGATGCTCAATACAGCCGTATACAGTTCACACCCGACCTCTTGCCGGCCGATGTGGTGGGAACGCTCATCTATTCTCAGAAAGACGAGCACTTTCATGTAAAGAAAGGACCTGTGTTTGCCAACTTCGTGCTTGCTGACGAAATAAACCGTGCCCCGGCAAAAGTGCAGAGCGCGCTTCTTGAAGCCATGCAGGAACACCAGGTTACCATCGGTGACGAGACATTCGCGTTGCCTAATCCCTTCTTGGTAATGGCCACTCAGAACCCTATTGAGCAAGAGGGCACCTACACACTGCCTGAGGCTCAGGTGGATAGATTTATGCTGAAAGTGCTCATCGACTATCCTACACTCGACGAGGAAAAGCTCATCATGCGTGAAAATCTGCGCAAGGAGATGCCTTCCGTGAAGGCTGTTACCAGTGCAGAGGATATTCTGAATGCCCGTGACGTGGTGAACGACGTTTATATCGACGAAAAAATAGAGCAATACATTGCCGACATAGTGTTTGCTACACGCTATCCTGACCGTTATCAGCTGCCCAAACTGAAAAACATGATAAGCTTTGGCGGGTCGCCTCGTGCCAGCATCAATCTGGCCAAAGCAGCCAGAGCCTATGCCTTTATCAAGCATCGTGGCTATGTGGTGCCAGAAGATGTGCGCGCCGTTGCACACGACGTGCTTCGCCATCGCATCGGACTGTCGTATGAGGCAGAGGCCAGCAGCATAACAAGCGAGGAAATTATCAGCGAGATTATCAACAAAGTAGAGGTGCCTTGACCTGCCCCGGCGGCCGGGATAAAACCTCATGAAAGAGCATAGTGTAACTATATAGCAAACGGAGAAAAACCAGTGGAAGCCTCAGATATACTTAAAAAAGTAAGGAAGATAGAAATCAAGACAAAGGGATTGAGCCAAAACATCTTCGCCGGGCAGTATCATTCAGCCTTCAAAGGGCGTGGCATGGCCTTCTCCGAGGTACGCGAATACCAAGTTGGAGATGATGTGCGCGACATAGACTGGAATGTCACGGCCAGATTTCATCGTCCTTACATCAAAGTCTTTGAAGAGGAAAGAGAACTCACCGTCATGTTGCTCGTAGACGTATCGGGCTCTTTGGAGTTCGGCACCACATCTCAGATGAAGAGTGATATGGTGACGGAAATAGCTGCCACACTTGCTTTCAGCGCCATACAGAACAACGACAAGATAGGAGTTATTTTCTTCTCCGACCGCATAGAGAAGTTCATACCCCCCAAGAAGGGGCGTAAGCATATTCTATATATCATTCGTGAGATGCTCGACTTTCATCCGCAAAGCAAAAAGACCGACATCAAGCAGGCCATAGAGTTTCTCACCAAGGTGGTCAGGAGGCACTGTGCGGCTTTCGTACTGAGTGATTTCTACGTTCGTTCCGACTTTCAGAATGCCCTCACCATAGCCAATCATAAGCACGATGTTGTGGCCATTCAGGTATATGACCCCAGAGCCAAGACGCTCCCCGACGTTGGACTCATGAAGGTGAAGGATGCCGAAACAGGACATGAGATGTTTATAGACACCTCTGACAAGCGGTTGCGTGAGGCTCACTTTGCTTATTGGCTAAGACGAGAGGATAAACTCAGACAGACATTTGCAAAGAGCAAAGTAGACTATATATCCATAGCCACCAACGAAGACTATGTGAAGGCTCTGCTGGCTCTTTTCACTCAACGCTCACATTAACACTGATGAAGAAATTATTATACATCATATTCTTCCTCGCCTCAACCTTCGTCATGCAGGCGCAGGCGCAGGTGGCAGCACGTATCGATACAGCCAGTATCTTGATAGGTGCGCAGGCACACTTGTGCGTTTCTGTTTCTGCGCCGGCACAAGCCAAGGTCAGTTTCCCGGAATACAAGAGTGGCCAGCAGATTGGCAAAGGTGTAGAGGTGGTGGAGAGCCATACAGACACGCTAAGCAATGACGACTCCGGGCTGAAGATAGAGAGAAGATACACTATCACGGCATGGGACAGTGGCAAATATGTCATTCCGGCTCTCTCCATTAAGATAAATGGCAAAGCTAACAGTACGCAACCACTGACGCTCAACGTGAAAACCATCAGCTTGGGTAAAGGCGAGAATTCGCTGCGCCCCATGCATGATGTGGCTGACAACCCCTTCTCATGGCAAGAATGGCTGCCGCTGTATGCGCTCAGCATCCTGGCTCTCTTGCTCATAGCCGTAGTGTGCTTCTTATACATCAGGCTTAAGCAAAACAAACCTGTTATCAACCGGGTGAAGATAGTGAAGAAGCAGCTTCCACATGAAAAAGCTTTGCAAACCATAGCCAGCATCAAGGCTGAGCAACTGGACAAGAGCGAGGATCAAAAAGCTTATTACACCAAGCTCACCGACGCCCTGCGCCTCTATTTGCAAGAGCGGTTTGGCATCAACGCCATGGAGATGACCAGTCAGGAAATCCTTGGCAGACTGCAAAAAGAAGAAAACCAAGACAAGATGAACGAGTTGCGCGAAGTATTTGAAACCGCCGACCTCGTGAAATTTGCCAAATATGCTACGCTTAACAACGAGAAAGACTTATACCTCACCAGTGTGGTAAACTTCATAGACAGCACCAAACAAACCGACAAGCCCAACGTAGAGCGAGTGAAGCCCGCACTCAGCGCCAATGAGCAAAGCACCATGCGTCGCCGCACCAAGCTCAAAGTGGGCATCATCGTCCTCAGTATTGCTGCTACGGCATTGCTGGTATACGTTGTTTGGACGGCCTATGGCATCTTAAGTTAATGGAAAATGGAATTTGCTAATAAAGAATATCTGCTTCTGCTCCTACTGCTGATACCATATATTATATGGTATTTCCTTTACAGGAGACACAGCGAGCCTACGCTGCGCATGAGCGATACCTATGCTTATCAGTATGCTCCTAAGAGCTGGAAGATAAAGCTTATCAACCTGCCCATGCTCTTACGGTGCCTCACTTTCACGCTCGTGGTGATTGTGCTGGCGCGCCCCATGACCTCCAACTCATGGAGCAGGCAACACGTAGAGGGTATCGACATCATGCTGGCCATGGATATATCCACCAGTATGTTGGCCGAGGATGTGTCGCCCAACCGAATGGAGGCAGCAAAAGACGTGGCGCAAGAGTTTATCAACAGTCGGCCGAATGACAATATCGGCCTTACTATATTCGCGGGAGAATCGTTCACCCAGTGTCCTATGACAACAGATCATGCGGCATTGCTCAGCTTGCTGCACAACGTGCGTACGGATCTCACGGCGAGTGGACTGGTTGAAGACGGCACTGCCATAGGCATGGGACTTGCCAACGCAGTGAGTCGCTTGCGTGATGCCAAAGCTAAGAGCAAGATAGTCATCTTGCTTACAGACGGTTCAAACAATATGGGCGACATCTCGCCCATGACAGCCGCGCAAATAGCTAAGACTTACGGCATAAGAGTATACACCATAGGGCTTGGCACCAACGGCCCCGCTCGCTATCCCATCTCCGTCAACGGCTCTACGCAATACATTCAGGCCAATGGAGAAATAGACTATCAGACGCTCAAGAACATTGCTCTCACCACCAACGGCCAATTTTATAGGGCGTCAAGTAGGCAGGAGCTGTCACAGATATACAAAGACATAGACAAGCTAGAGAAGACAAAGTTGGACGGACGCAAGTACGCCAGACAATATGATGCCTATCAGCCCTTTGCCCTGTTGGCGCTTCTCACACTTCTCTCTGAGATACTGCTGCGTCTAACANNCTAACAGTGTTCAGAAGGTTGCCCTAATCATCAACAAAGGAGACTAACAAATGTTCAGATTCGAAGATTCAACATATCTATGGCTGTTGCTAATCATCCCCTTGCTCATCGTGCTATACTTTGTCAAGGCACGCAAGAGGGCTAGGCAGCTGCGCCGATTCGGAAATCCTGAGCTGCTGAGGCACTTGTCGCCAGACTATTCTAAGGCCCGGCCACGCCTGAAGTTCTGGCTGCTCATAGCATGCCTCACGCTGCTCATCATCATCATAGCGCGCCCCCAGATGGGCATGCAGACTAGCGGCGAGAAGCGCTCGGGCATAGAAACCATCATAGCTATGGATATAAGTAACTCCATGCTGGCGCAAGATGTAGCACCGTCGAGACTAGACAAGAGCAAGATGATGGTGGAGAACCTCATCGACCGACTGTCTAACGACAAGATAGGTCTTGTAGTTTTTGCGGGCGATGCATTCGTACAGTTGCCTATCACCAGCGACTA
>DLDC01000158.1:8965-9528 GCA_002480935.1 Prevotella sp. UBA7782
GACTATGTCTCTGCCAAGATGTTTCTCGACAATATAGATCCTTCGCTCATAGGCACCCAAGGCACCGACATCGGCCGTGCCATAGACGTTGCTATGCACAGTTTTACACAGGATGACAACACAGGAAAGGCTATTATCGTCATCACCGACGGCGAAGACCATGAGGGCAACGCCGAAGAAATGGCCCAAAAGGCCCGCCGACAAGGCATCAACGTGTTTATCCTAGGCATAGGAAGCACAAAAGGAGCACCCATCCCCTTGCCCGGGGGTGGCTATATGCAAGATAGCAAGGGCGCTATGGTTATCTCCCGGCTCAACGAAAACATGTGCCGGCAAATAGCCCAGGCCGGTGACGGCACTTATCTGCATGTAGACAACAGCAGCGTGGCCGAGATGAGGCTCAACAACGAGCTGTCCAAACTGCAGAAAGGCGACATATCCACCAGCTCATACAATGATTATGCCGAACAGTTCCAGGCCTTTGCCATCATCTTGCTCATATTGTTGATAGTAGAGACTCTGATAGCCGATGTACAAAATAAGACGGTAAGCAACTGGAAATT
>DLDC01000010.1 GCA_002480935.1 Prevotella sp. UBA7782
TGGGTGGGATAGGAATTACACTAAAACTTCGTTGCATATCACCTGACAAAGAATAGGTGCGAGGCAACTCACTATACACCAACCTGAATATGGCTATAAACATTGGTCGTACTGCCATACGAAATGGCGCATGTCTACCTTTCCGTTAGGGCGGAAAGCCACATGCTCGCGGGCAAGCAGTTCATGCTGCGCGGCAAAGACGGATGACAGACGACCGTCGCTGCCCACCACCCGATGGCAGGGAAGGTTGAGGCTTTGGGGCACATGGGCCAGCACATGCCCTACCTGGCGGGCATGGTTAGGCCAGCCTGCCAATGAGGCCACCACGCCATAGCTGAGCACACGACCCGGAGGAATGGCCCGCACCACATCATAAACGGATTGCCGAAAGGCCTGACTGTCGGGTTTCATCGTTCGCTAAGGACATTACTGCTCAGGATATTGCTGATAGATGGTGAGTCCGAACAACGGGGCAAAACCATAGATGTGCTCCATGATGTCGGCAAGGTCGTGTTCGTAAGCCGTCCACTCCTTATCCTTCACAAAGAAATAAAACTCCAGAGGCAAGCCACACTGCGTGGCCTCCAGCTGCCTCACCATGAGCGTCATCTTGTTGTTCACCTTGTCGTGCTGTGCCAGGAAACGTTCTATGAACGCACGATAGAGCGACATGTTGATGACGTTAGGCTCTTGCAACATATCATCGGGCAACAGCTTGCGCTGGCGCAAGGCCGACAGGATGCTCTCATCAGCTACCCTCACGCTGCGAAAGTCGAAATATACGCAGCGTTGCACACGTCGGCCGTCACTCTCCTGCATACCTTTCCAGTTCTGAAACGAGCCGTTGACGAGCGTCAGCGGCGACACGGTCATGATGGTGTTGTCAAACTGGCGCACCTTCACCGTGGTGAGGGTTATATCAGTCACGGTGCCGTTGATGCCGGCCGTACTCACCGTTATCCAGTCGCCCACGTGCAACATGTTGTTACTGGTGAGCCTTACACCGGCCACAAGGCCCTCAATGGTATCTTTAAACACCAACATAAGTATGGCCGATGTGGCACCCAGTCCGGCAAAGAGGCTCATAGGATTCTTGCCTAGCAATATGGCCACCACCACGATGACGGCTATGAAGATGACAAGGATGCGCAGCATGCCCAAGAAGGACTGCAGATATTGCCGGGCATTGGAGCCCCGGTGCGAGCGGTTCTCCTTTAAACGGTCGATAAAGCCCACTATGAGGCGCACAGAGGCGAGGGTGATATACACGGCGGTAAGCCTGGCTACCATCTCACGCACCAAGGGATATTGATAGAACACCATGGGCAAGAGCTTCCACACCACAATAGCCGGTACGATGTGGCAAGCCGTTATGAGCAGCTTGCGGTCGAGCGTTTCGTCATCCCATTGTGTAGGAGTGCGCCGTGTGATATGCATCACAATGGGCACCAGCGTCTTGCGACAGATAAAGTCAGACAGCCAGGCCAGCAAAATGGCCACCACGATGAGCAGCACATGCCGCAGTACAGGCACCATAGGACCCGTAACACCCATGAGATTGATGAGATGCTCTACGCTGATTCTAATCTCCTCCATATATATCTTAATTTGTAAGTTGGTCTATCTGCATAATGCCGTGC
This sequence comes from Prevotella sp. UBA7782, assembly GCA_002480935.1. The sequence continues at coordinate 1,641 of DLDC01000010.1, forward strand.
ACACACGGTCTTGGAACAAGCGGGCCTGATAGCTGCCAGGCACGCCCTGATTGATGATGCTGAAGCACACCACATGGCCATTCTTGGCCGTGAGATAGCCACACAACGAGCGTATGCCCTCTACGGTGCCCGTCTTGGCATGAACATTGCCACGCGTGAGCGAGCCCTTCATACGACTGTGCAATGACCCGTCTACGCCCGCAATGGGCAGAAGTGGATAGAGAGCATCATAGATAGCTTTGTGCTGATAGGCATAGCGCAGCAACTTCACCTCAAGTTCAGCACTTACATAATTGTAGAGCGAGAGGCCTGAGCCATCGGCTATATCGTAGTCACCTGCCCTAAGGCCGATGCGGTTGATGAGCCTGCCTATCACCCTTCGAGCCGACCGATAGGTGGCACCCGCACCAGCTTCACGATGCGCAATCTGATAGAACACAGCCTCAGCATAGAGATTATCGCTCACCTTGAGCATCCTACGCATCACCTTGGTGAGGGGATGGGTGCGCACGCAGAGCTGTTTGCTGTCGGCCGGAGCCCGCTTCTCGCCCGTGCCGCCACTTATCACGATGCCTCTGTTGCGCAGGGCATCGCGCAGACGATTGGCAAAATCGGCCTTACGCTTATAGAGCAACGGTGAGAGCACGGGGTTGTCATCGTCCCAGCACCAGCCGTTGCCCAGCCTGTCTTTGTCCTTGAACGACACATCCTCGTATATATTACCCCGTAGGGTGTCGATGCCCAATTCCTTCACAGCATCTACAAAGTTGTTCAATTCGTCGCTTCCAAACATCGGGTCCATGCCACCCACGCAATAAAGGTCACCGACAAGCGTTCGGGTGGAGTCTGTTTTCTGCCCCGCATAGCGCAACTCGGTGCGCAGTGAGTAGTCATTTCCAAGAAAGTCGAGCGCCGTAATGGCCGTAACAGCCTTCATAGTAGAAGCCGGACGCAAGCGTTGCCTCTCGTTGGTGCGATATATGCAGCTGTCGGCCGTCAGGTCCCAAGCCATCACAGCCACCTGCGTAGTTTGAAAGAAGGGGTCGTCAAGCAGTTCGGCAATGCGCTTCTGCGCAGACTGAGGCCAGGGCAGAGCCAATGCAGGCATGTCGATGGTATCGGTGTCGGTACTGTCGGCAATAACAGAGTCGGCACTAACCTTCACCGAGTCAATATTTTCTTGAGCTCCTGCCGCAACCGTCAGCAGGAGAAATAACAATATGTGTAGATACTTCATAACCGTTTTTTGATTTCGCGCACAAAGCCTTCTTCATCGACGGGGCTTACAGCCAACATGCGGTGGGCTGCATAAGTGATGAGGATGAAATGGCCGAGCCTGAACGCTGTGGGCACTCGCCGAATGCTGATGATATCTGTGAGCCTCACCCGTTTCACTCCCCCAAAGCGTCCGTAACTGCACACGAGCCAGCCATCGGGCGTTATGCAATAAGTGGTGTGAATGATGCGCTCTATGCTAACAAATGTCATAAACATGCAGAACAAGCCGATATAAACGCTATAGCCCGTGCGCCCCCAAAGAAAATAAAGTGAGAGGGCAGCAAAGATTATCACGCCACACACCTCACCTACAGACACTTTGTGCGTAAACATTCTGTTCATAACGGTGCAAAATTACAAAAAAATAATCGGAAAAGTCGTTTTCTTACATTATTTTACTACTTTTGCACAAACTATGCAATAACCATTATGGTATATAAATACGATTTTCTAATCATCGGCGCCGGTGTAGCCGGCATGAGCTATGCACTGAAGATAGCACGTGCGCATAAGGGAAAGATATGCCTGATATGCAAAACCACACTGGATGAAGCCAACACACGCTTCGCCCAAGGAGGCGTGGCATCAGTAACAAACCTACTTGTAGACAACTTCGAGAAGCACATTGAAGACACCATGATAGCGGGCGACTACATCAGCGACCGCAGAGCTGTTGAGCAGGTGGTGCGCAATGCGCCGGCCCAGATAAAAGAACTGGTGAGCTGGGGCGTGAACTTTGACAAGAAAGACGACGGCACCTATGACCTGCACCGTGAGGGTGGACACTCTGAGTTTCGCATCCTGCACCACGCAGACGATACCGGAGCGGAGATACAGCGCGGACTGATGGCCGCAGTGAGAGCCAATCCCGACATAGAGATAAAAGAGAACCACTTTGCCGTGGAAATCATCACACAGCACCATCTGGGCATGGAGGTGACAAGGCGGACACCGGACATAGAATGCTATGGAGCCTACGTGCTGAACCCCGAGACACAAAAGGTTGACACATACCTCAGCAAAATAACGCTGATGTGCACCGGCGGATGCGGCGCTGTTTATCAAACGACAACCAACCCCATCATTGCCACGGGCGACGGAGAGGCTATGGTGTATCGCGCCAAAGGCACAGTGAAGGACATGGAGTTTGTGCAGTTCCACCCCACCTCACTCTATCATCCCGGTGAGACCCACCCCGCCTACCTCATCACAGAGGCTATGAGAGGATATGGGGGCGTGCTGAAGTTGCCAGACGGCACCACCTTCATGGAAAAATACGACCCCAGACTGTCGCTGGCACCACGCGACATCGTGGCAAGAGCCATAGACAAGGAGATGAAGATACACGGGCTTAACCATGTCTACCTTGACGTGACGCATAAGAACGCCGAAGAAACAAAGCATCACTTCCCCAATATCTATCAGAAGTGCCTGTCGATTGGCATCGACATCACAAAGGAGATGATACCCGTGCGTCCAGCGGCCCATTATATGTGCGGCGGCATAAAGGTTGACCTGAACGGCGAATCGAGCATACACAGGCTATACGCCATTGGCGAATGTTCGTGCACCGGACTGCACGGAGGCAACCGACTGGCCAGCAACTCACTCATCGAGGCCGTGGTATATGCCGACGCTGCCGCCAAGCACTCGCTGCAAATGGTTGACAGCTACTCGTTCAACGACAAGATACCCGAATGGAACGATGAGGGAACCATGACCAACGAGGAGAAGGTGCTCATCACACAGAGCGTGAAAGAGGTGGGTGAGATTATGAGCAACTACGTGGGCATAGTGCGGTCAGACCTCAGACTAAAGCGCGCGTGGGACCGTCTCGACCTGCTGTACGAAGAAACAGAGGCTCTCTTTAAGCGCGTCAAAGCTACAAGAGATATATGCGAGCTGCGCAACATGATAAACGTGGGCTATCTCATCACACGTCAGGCCATAGAGCGCAAGGAGAGTCGTGGGCTGCACTACACCATAGATTATCCGGTGCACGCTTATGACAAGAAATAAACATTGGCAGGCCAAAAGCCTCAGACTATCAGTAAGAGCCGCTAAGCCCCTTCAGGCATGGCGGCTCTCTTCTTATTCTTTCTCCTATTATTATATAATACGCAAAAACAAAAAGCCGCGTACAATAATACTTTTTTGCTAACGTTATAAAGAAAAAGGCATATAAGCTATCAGCTAACATCATGATTGAATATATCAAGGGAGAACTCACAGCGCTCATTCCGACCATGGCTGTAGTAGAAGCAGCAGGCGTGGGCTATGCGCTCAACATTTCTCTTAACACCTATACAACAATACAAGGCAAGAAAGAAGTAAAGCTCTTTGTTCATGAAGTGTTGTCGGCAGGAGGAAGAGACGACTCTTTCACACTGTTTGGTTTCGCTTCCATGCAGGAGCGTGAGCTATACAGAATGCTCATCACCGTGAGCGGAGTGGGCTCTAACACGGCCAGGATGATTCTATCTTCACTCTCACCTTCTGAGCTGTGCAACGTCATAGCCAATGGCGACGAGCGTATGCTGAAGACGGTGAAAGGCATAGGCCTGCGCACAGCGCAACGCATCATCGTGGACTTAAAGGACAAAATAATGAATAGTGGTATAGCTGATGAGTTGCACGTAGCCTCAACAAGCAGCAGCACAAACGTCAACACTGCCGTGAAAGACGAGGCCGTGAGCGCCCTGACCATGCTAGGCTTCTCGCCCGCTCCTTCTGCCAAGGTGGTGACAGCCATACTCACCGAGCAACCCACCTTGGCCGTTGAACAAGTGGTGAAACAAGCCTTGAAAATGATAAAATAAACTTCCCATTTACCTGGATACAGAAAGAGAAGACATAATTTGCAACATCTTAAACAAACATACATCCTGCTGATTACGCTGTTTGCCATGAGCCTGCTGGCCATGGCAAGCGATATTATTGTGCCCGATGTGGTTTGGCAGAATGTCATAACACACAATCGCAAGCCGAGGAAGAACAACAAGCCCGACACAGCTAAGGTAGCTATGCCGCAGGTGGAGATAGACGAAGAGGTTATTCCCGACTCGCTGTTACATCCCAGATGGCACATTCAGCGCACAACCCCCATCACATTAGATGACCTAGAGCAAGGCCCGGCCGACCTGAACCGACCCGACAATCTGAAGCAAGAGGTGGAATATAATGACACCTTGAACCGTTATGTGATTGGCAACAAGATTGGTGACTCTTATATTTCCGCCCCTGTGATGATGACTCCAGAAGAGTATAACGCATGGAGCCTGAAGCACAGTTTTGCCGATTACTACAGAGCCAAGAACCAAGAAATACTCAAAACACAAGGAAAGGAGAAGTTCGACTTCACCGACATGCACTTCAGTCTGGGACCTGCCGAGAAGATATTCGGTCCCGGTGGCGTTCGCATTCGCACACAAGGTACTGCCGAGCTGAAGTTCGGAGCTACTTTAAAGAACATAGACAACCCCTCACTGCCCATTCGTAACCGAAAGACCACCACGATGGACTTCGA
>DLDC01000014.1:0-3703 GCA_002480935.1 Prevotella sp. UBA7782
ATCATGTTGTCTACGAAGATAGACCTGAAGAATAGATTGATAATATGCTCCATCATTTATCCTCCTCTTTGCTAAAGAATGAACGGTGTATCCAAATCACGCAGCCTAATAGTATAAGGGCCATGGCAGGCATCGTCATCATGCCGTTGTTCATATATCCGGCGTCATACAGGCTTTGTGGCAGAATCTGAATATCAAGCAGGCTGCCTCTGCCAAAGAATTCGCGGAAGGCACCCACCAGCACCAGCACCATGGCATAGCCCAAGCCGTTGCCTAAGCCGTCTAAGAAGCTGGGCCAAGGCTTGTTGGTCATAGCGAAAGCCTCAAGCCTACCCATCAGAATACAGTTGGTAATGATGAGTCCTACGTAAACAGAGAGCTGCACGCTCACATCATACGATACGGCTTTGAGCACCTGCGACACGATGGTAACCAGTGCTGCCACCACCACCAGCTGCACGATGATGCGTATGCGGTTAGGTATGGTGTTGCGTATGATAGAGACTATTACGTTAGAAAAGGCCGTGATGATGGTCACCGCAAGACCCATCACGATGGCCGGTTGCAACTTGGTTGTCACAGCCAAGGCCGAACATATGCCCAGCACCTGCACCAGGATAGGGTTATCCAGGTTGAGCGGGTGCGTGAACACTTCTTTATTTTGCTTACTGAATAATGCCATAGTTATTTGTTATTTAAGAATTTCAGATAAGGCTGAAGCCCCGTGTGCAACATCTCTGTCACGCCGTTCGAAGTGAGTGTAGCACCTGTCACAGCATCAACCTGCGTGTTAGGGTCGGTGGGTTTCTTAGTTACCGTGAGGGCTATCTTGTCGTTGCTGCCCGCAAAGAGATGCTTTCCCTTAAACTTGGCCTGCCAAGTAGCATTGTCTTTTATCTCGGCTCCCAGTCCGGCCGTCTCACTTTCATGATTGAAGTAAGCGCCAAACACCGTTTGCTTGTCAGCGTTCAGGGCAATGTAGCCACTTATGGGTCCCCACAAGCCCTGGCCGTAAACGGGTATTACATACTTGTCCTGACCGTCTACCTTACAGCGATAGAGTGCCAGCTTGCCAGCCTTGGCATCGGCCGAATTGAGCTTGAAGCCCGCTTCCGTGCCTCCCTGACTGCCTTTCTGCACCGTCTTGCCCGAGGCGTCTATGACGTCGTCTGACAGCATCACGCGTTTATAAATTTTCTCAGCCTCATCGTTGCTTAATTTTCGGTCGTTGTTGTGGTCTTGATTGAGTGCGTAGAGAATTTGCTTCTGCTTGTCGAGAGCCACATTACGGTCTTGCATGGGCTTCAGCGCCTGGTCTACAAAGGCCAGTCCGAAGGCTACTATCACCACGATGATGACCGAATAGATGATGGTATAAGTATTGCTGTTGGTCTTCATTATTTTTCTCCTCCCTGATGGTTAGCACGTTTAACACGTTTGGATATGTTTCTCTCCACCACGCAATAGTCTATGAGCGGGGCAAACATATTGCCGAAGAGTATGGCAAGCATCATTCCCTCAGGATAGCCGGGGTTCATCACACGTATGATGATGGCCAGTGCGCCTACCAGCAATCCATAAATCCACTTGCCCGTTTCGGTTCTTGCCGATGTTACAGGGTCGGTTGCCATGAACACGGCACCGAAAGCAAAGCCTCCCACGCATAGCTGATGATACCATGAAATGGTTGTGTCGGGGTCTAGATGATGGAACAACGCGCCCATCAGTCCGCCACCCAAAAACACGGCCAGCATAGTCTTCCAGCTTGCTATGCCCGTCCAGAGCAGCAACAGCGCACCTAAGCCAATGGCGATGATACTAGTTTCGCCTACCGAACCGGGTATCAAGCCCACAAAGCTGTCGAAGAGGCTGGGCATGGCCGATAGATGCCCCTGGGCAACATCACCCAACGGGGTTGCCGCAGTGAGCGCATCGGCTGGTATCTGATCGAATCCCAGACCCAGAATCTTGTTTTGTGACACCCACACAGAGAGGTCGCCCGTCGTCTTGCTCGGATAAGAGAAGAAGAGAAAGGCACGCGTAACCAGTGCCACGTTGAAGATGTTCATACCTGTTCCGCCAAATATCTCTTTTGCAAAGACAACAGCAAAGGCTATGGCGATAACGAGTATCCACAACGGAGTGTTCACGGGTATAATAAGAGGTATAAGCATTCCTGTCACCAGGTAGCCCTCTTGTATCTCTTCTTTCTTCCACTGCGCCCAGGCAAACTCTATGCCCAGACCCACTATATATGACACTAGAATCTTTGGCAGCAGTGCCAGAAAGCCGTAGAAGAACATGCCCCAGAACGTGGCCTCGCCCAGTTTTCCGGCCAAGCTGGCGTTCTGATAGCCTATATTATACATTCCGAAGAGCAGGGCAGGCAGCAAAGCGATGACCACGAAGCTCATGATGCGCTTCGAGTCTATGGCGTCATGGATAGACGCTCCGCCCTTTGCCGTGTCGCTCGGCACATAGAGAAAGGTGTCGAAGCCGTCATAAACACTCTTAAAAGCGTGCAGCTTGCCTCCCTCCTCAAAGTTGGGACGTATCTTGTCTAGATAATTTCTTAAGCTCATATTGTTTTTGTTTTATTGCTATATGAATTGTATGTCAGGCTCAGGCATTCTCCTTGCGCAGTGTGTCTAGCCCGTTGCGCACTATCTGCTGCAAGGGCAGCTTAGAGCTGTCAACGAATTCTGCCACGGCAAAATCTTCAGGGCTCACCTCGTAGATGCCCAGTTGCTCCTGCCTGTCTATATCGCCTGTGATGATAGCCTTGATGAGATACTCCCCATAGATGTCCATGGGCAAAACCTTATCATATTCGCCACTCATTATCATGTGGCGTTTGCCACCCTTGATGCGGGCGTCAAGATCGTAGCTATGATGCTTGCCTAAGAGCCAGCTGAAGTAGCTTCGCGATGCGGAGAATTCCTTCAGACGGGGCATAATCCATCCCGCCAGCTCGTGAACGTCGTCGCCCTCTGGTATAGCCGTCACCTCCGAAGTGTGCGCTCCAAGATAATCTGCAGGCTGAACCACGCGACCGGTGAGTGGGTTACCGTCGAGAAGCCGCACATGTCTGTCTGTCTTCAGGTTGCCGTCAACAATGGCAGAGAGCTGCGCCCCTACCCTAACGTCTACATATCCGGTACGCTTCATCTCGCTCCCGGCTACAGCCACGGTGCGCGTAAGGTCTACATGCCCCGTGCGGAAGAGCCTTCCGATGAAAATAACAGCCGTGGGCTCTACTGTCCACACCACTTCGCCCTTGTTCACCGGGTCTAGATGGCTCACCTGCACACCTACATTGCCCGCAGGACAAGGACCGTCAACAATGGTCAGCTCTACATTCTTGGCTGTTCTGAGAGCCTCTGCCTGCTGCTTGCTGCCCACTGTGAGCCACACCTTGGCCATACGCGAGAGAGCCGTCAGACCAGTCTGAAAGTCAGCTTCTTGCCCTTTCAGCTCATACTCAAAGTGGCCTGCCAACGGCATGTCGCGCAGTGCCGACACAAAAATGCCCTTAGGCTGCGCGTCAGGGGTGGCCGACACGGCATAGGGCAACTGATTGATGTAGCCAAAGAGGCCCGCTTCGAGCAACGTCTTTTTCACTTCGTCGCCACTGAGCCTTGATGGGTCGGCCGACTTAAAGTCTTGATAAACAAGCGAAGCGTCGGGCTTCACTTCCACGGCC
>DLDC01000014.1:3724-6001 GCA_002480935.1 Prevotella sp. UBA7782
CGCCACGCTCTATCTTCGTCACCACTCCGCTCACAGGCGAGGCAAATTTCACCTCGGGATAAGCCTTGTTGACGAAGAGCGCCTCGCCGGCCAGCACATGGTCGCCTTCCTTTACGGTTAGCTTAGGCTTCACGCCCACAAAACTGTCGGGCACGAGGGCATACTGCTTGACCTCGACCAAGGGCAAGCGCTCTTCTTGCGCCTCGCCCATCAGATGGATGTCTAAGCCTTTCCGTAGCTTCAATTCATTCGCCATAAAAAGATAATAAATTAAGGTATATACTGAAACATTAAACTACTACATTCTTCTTGTCCGCACGTTGCGCTCCCGGCAAGTGCTTACAGCTTCAGCCGGACAACTCATCCGCTCTGCGGTGGATGGGCTTCACATGCTTTTTCAGCCCACGTCAGCCAGTGCGAAACAACATTGCAAATATAATAAAAAAGCTCGCTTTGAGCAAAAAAACAGGGCTTAATTATCAAAAAGAGCATGTTTTTCGGTCATTATGTTAAGCCGACGTGGCAAATACATGTTTTTCTTGAGGCTTCCCTCTGGGTTGTAATTCTTGTGAATTATTCGCTTTACTAAGATTTTCTCACACTCTTAGCCGATGCATTTCTTCGAACTGCTTCCTAAGAACGGCCATTTGGCAATGCCATAGTGCCTATTTCGAGAGCTCAAAATGCCTATTTCACATCGTAAAAAGGGTGTTTTTGGTATATGTATCCGTTGATATTGTGTAACTTATTGTATATCAACGTATTGTAGACACATCTAGAAGACTGCTCGAAACTTTTCTCCCTAATCATTATCGCATTGCGCCAAAAAGTCTTAAATTTGCACCCAAATTGACTAATATGAAGCAAAATGGAGAGTAAGAACGAAGATACACGCCGTCGTGAGCGTGCCATTTACAGTGTCACGCTAGGTGGCGCTATCATCAATGTGGTGCTGACAATTTTTAAGTTTGTGGCAGGCTTGCTGGGACACTCGTCGGCCATGATAGCCGATGCAGTGCATTCACTGTCCGACTTGGCTTCAGATGTGGTGGTTGTGGTGTTTGTCAGACTGAGCAGCAAACCGCAAGACACCGACCACGATTACGGACACGGCAAGTATGAGACGCTGGCCTCGGCCATTATGGGGCTTGCACTGATGGGCGTGGGCGTCATGATTTGCTTGAATGGAGCAAGCAAAGTGTGGACCGTGATAAATGGCGGCACCCTGCAGCAGCCCGGTGTGCTGGCTCTTGTCGCAGCCTTGCTGAGCATCGCCCTCAAGGAGTGGGCTTATCAATTCACGGCACGCACCGGGCGCAGAGTGGGCTCAGAGGCAGTGATAGCCAATGCCTGGCATCATCGCAGTGACGCTCTTTCATCTATAGGCACCGGTATAGGCATTGGCGGAGCCATTCTGCTGGGTCCGAAGTGGGCCGTACTCGATCCGCTGGCCGCCATCATTGTGAGCTTCTTCATCGTGCGCGTAGCATGGAAACTGATTTCTAATGCTGTGGGCGAGCTTACAGAAAAGAGCCTGTCGGCAAGCATAGAAAAAGAGATAGAGCACATAGCACTGTCTGAACCCATGGTGAGCGGCCTGCACAACCTGCGCACACGCAGCATAGGCTCTAAGGTGTGCATAGACATGCACATGCGCATGCCCGGCGACATGTCGCTCTATGAGGCGCATCGCCACACCACAGAGATTGAGAATAAGCTACGAGAGAGGTTTGGAACCGACAGTATCATAACGCTGCACGTAGAGCCTTTAAAGGTGAACGGAAAGTATGAGAAACCCGAAGCATAGCCGAATAGAGGCTGATAAGGCCACTATACAACTGATGATAGGGTTATACTGCCGGCATAAGCTGGGCAAGAAGGTGTTGCCTGATGACCTGCAAAGGTTATCAGACTATGCCTGCAAACGACTGGAGAGGTGCCGGTGGGGCGAACAAAAACCTAATTGTCACTATTGCCCCGTGCATTGCTATGCACCCAAAGAGCGTGAGCTGATGAGACAGGTGATGAGATGGACAGGACCCAGAATGCTGCTTTATGCTCCACGAGAGGCCCTGCGTTATCTCGTGAGGAAGATTATCAAGGTAGATGCTCAGAAATAGTTACAGGCGTAAGCTGCGAGATAACGGAGATAAAAATGTAAGTTGAAGAGAAAGTGTAACGGATTTATCAGCTCCTTCGGCTTGAAGTATAGAGACCGGTAGATACTGAATTCTTCCGAATCAATTTATTCATTTTTATTGCTGTCCGCTAAAACTC
>DLDC01000172.1 GCA_002480935.1 Prevotella sp. UBA7782
CTATAGCACAGCACCATGGTGATAATGGTGATGAAAGAGGGGAATGCCTCGGTTATATCCGACAGGTTTATCTTCTTAATACCATCTAGCATGAACACTCCCACCATGACCAACGCGCCACTGGTAGCTGCAGAAGGTATGAGCAGAAAGACGGGTGAGAGGAACAAGGCCAGCAAGAACAGCACGCCCACCGTGAACGACGTGAGGCCCGAACGGCCGCCCGAGGCTATGCCCGAAGCACTTTCTACATAGGTGCTGATGGTAGACGAGCCCAGCAAAGCGCCGCAGGTGGTGCCTATGGCATCGCTCATCATGGCCTGCTTGACGTGGGGTATGCTGCCATCGGGCTGTGTGATGCCCGACTTCTCGGCCAGTCCCATCAGCGTGCCCAGCGTGTCGAAGATGTTGACAAGCAGCAAGGAGAACACCACAAGCACGGTTTGCAGGTTGCACAACGAGCTGAAGTTGAACTGACAAAACACGGGGCTCAGGTCTTGGGGCAGCGAAACCGGCATCCAGCCCTGCCCTATCTGCGTCACGCCGAAGGGTATGCCGGCCAGTGACGACACTATGATGGCTATAAACAAGGCCCCCTTCACGTTGCGTGCCGTGAGCACTCCGGAGAGCAGAATGGCAAAGATGCCCAACAAGCAGGGCGCGGTGAAGCTGCCCAAGCCCACAAACGTGCCCTCCTTAGCCACTATAATGCCGGCATTCTTCAGTCCTATGAAGGCTATGAACATGCCGATACCTGACGATATGGCATAGCGCAAGGACGTGGGTATGGCATCTAATATCATCTCACGTATATTCAGAAAGGTGATGAGAATGAACACAATGCCCTCTATGAGCATGATGGCCAGGCTCTGCTGCCAAGTGTAATGCATGGCCTGACACAGCGTATAAGCGAAGAAGGCATTGAGACCCATAGACGGAGCCTGTGCAAATGGCAACTTAGCCATGACGGCCATGAGGATGGTAGCGATGGCTGCCGCGATGGCAGTTCCCGTAAACAGCGCACCCTTGTCCATTCCCGTAGAAGACAATATGGCCGGATTAACGGCCAGGATATAACTCATTGTAAAGAAAGTAGTGGCCCCCGCAATCAGCTCGGTACGTACATTCATTGTGCGAGGATCAAAGCCTAAAAGTTTCTGTAGCATATTTTAGTTTGTTTTTAACCAGTCGTCTAATATCATTCTTGCGATAGACAGCTTCTCAGGAATAGTGGGCAAGTTGTCTTTTCTGAACCATGCTCCCTTCGAAAGTTCCTCGCGTTGGAGGTGTATGTCGCCCGACACATAGTCGGCATTATACCCTACCATGAGCCCACAAGGGTAGGGCCAAGGCTGACTGCCGAAGTAACGGAGATTGGTTATGGTGAGTCCGGTTTCCTCCATCACCTCTCTATGCACGGCCTGCTCAAGGGTTTCGCCGGTCTCAACAAAGCCGGCTACCAGGCCATAGAAGTCGGTTCGGAAGTTGCGGGCGTGCACCAGGAGCACCTCGTCGCCCTTATGCACCAGCACAATGATGGCTGTGGCAAGCTGCGGCCATACTTCCTTGCCGCAATTGGTGCACCTTTTAGAGATGTCGGTGTGCATCTTCATGGGCGCTCCGCACACACCACAGAAGCGAGTGTTATGATCCCAATAGAGCAGTTCGTGGCATTTGCCTGCCTTGAGATACAGCTCTCTGCTCAGCTTATAGAAGGAAGCACGCAGCCCGCACATCTCAAACGTTGTGTGAGCAACTGTTTCCGGGCTCAGGCTACGAATATCTTCAGGGCTGTCTATGCTGAAGGTGCGCACCTCGGTGCCGTCTTCCATAGGTGCCACATGCATGACATGCGTCCACGGATGGGTGGCTATGGGAGGGTTGTCGTACAAAGGAATGGTGTAAGAGCCGTCAGGCAGACGCTCTAACATCACGTCCGACTGACAAAAAACAAAATAGTATCGCTTCATAATACAAGTCGTTTACAGATCTCTGATCATCGCTTCACTCGCCAAAGAGCAGCTTTCTGTCACGCTGTGCCGCGGGAATGGTCCACTCTTCGGGCACGAACTTCCAGTTATTATTGGGCTTGGGGTCGAGCGTTCCGGCCTTTTCTATCTCCTTCATGAGGTAATAACGCTGGTCTAGCTCGCTCTGCCAGATTGTCCGTTCGGCCAATGAGTCCTTGGGAATGCCTGCTCCGCGGGTGAGCAACTCGCCTCCGCCGTTGGCCCGGTAGCTGTTGATAGCCACCTTATACCATTTGTTTTCGTCGAAAGGCCGGCCGTCGCTCATGCGCAGGATGTGCACTTTCTGCCCGTCGGGCTTCGTTACATCCACCACATAATCAATGCCTGCGGCCGCGTCGAAGTTGAAGGAGAAGTTCTTAAAGCCCAAACGCTGCTGGTCGCCCACGGTTCGGTTGTCGAGAAGAAGCAGATGGTCGTCCTTGCTCTTCATGGTACCTACCCACTGATCATAGCTCATTTCGAGATGCTTGCGCACCTCGTCGCCTCTCAGGCGCATCACGTATAGCTGGTTTTCATACTTATACAGCTTAAACATATCGGCCATAGTGACGTCGCCGGCCTTGATGCTGTCGTTGAAACTCAAGGGTGCGTTAAAGGCTATATCGGCTCCGGTGATGCTCAACTCCAAATTGGCTATGAGGTCATTAAAGGCCGAACTGCCGAAATAACTGTCCTTGGTGTATATCGTATGCTTGAATGTTCCGATCTTCTTTGATACAAATTGCTTCACCTCATCGGCTTGCGGCTTGAAGTGATTGACGAATTGGGCGTCTACATCCATGTGTGATACATCAACCAACTGCCCTTCTACTTGCTTAGCGACCACCTTCTTGCCCTCTTTGGTAAGCGTGATGACGGCGTGAGCCACTGTCATGGCGTTGTTGGCAGGGTCCAGGCACACCAACTTAGTGCCGTTCTGATTGACCAACGTTTCATTGTGGCGGGTGTGATCATGCCCAAAGAGTATCAGGTCGAAGCCCGGAACATCCTCTGCTACCTGCTTGGCTGCATCTTCACAATAAGTGGCTGTCTTGATGCCACCGTCCCATCCGCTGTGAAAAAGACCTATGATAACGTCGGGATGCTCGTTGCGCTGAAGGTAGTCTACCCACTTGCGGGCCGTTGAAACCATCTCATCAAATCGCAGTCCGCTCCATATATGCTCGTTAAGCCAGTTGGGAATGGCCGGCGTAATCATGCCTAATACGGCTATTTTTATGCCCCCTCTATATAATAAGGTGTAAGGTTTAAGGTAGGGTTTGCCCGTTTGGGTGTTTATAACATTGGCTCCCAGCATGGGGCAATGCACCTCTTTTATCCACTTGTCGTACACTTTATGCCCCGTTTCTACGTCATGATTGCCTATAGTCTCGGCATCATAGCCCATATAGTTGATGACGCTTGCCGCCACGTTTTCATCGTTCGGCTTGAGATAATTATAATAATAACA
>DLDC01000062.1:0-588 GCA_002480935.1 Prevotella sp. UBA7782
CCGATTTCTTAAATCAATAACATAGACGCATGTTTTTTGAGATAGTTTAAATGCGAGGGGGAAATATGTGACTAAAAAAATGAAAAAAGTGTTTTTTTAACACGAAAATGCACTTTTTACATTTTGTAAGCATCCCGATTGAAAAGTAAAAGTGGCCTTTTTACCTTTCCCTAACGGCCTTTTTACAAGCCAAAGNNNNGGTTGTATGTAAGTTGTTGTGTTACAACACTATAGTTCTATGCTGTCAATCCTCAGTTTGAGCAGTCCCGCGGGCACTCTTATCTCCACCACGTCACCTTGCTTCTTGTTGAGCAGAGCCTGGGCTATGGGCGACTTGATGGATATCTTGCACTCCTTGATGTTAGCCTCATGGGGGCTCACGATGGTGTAAGTCATCTGCCGTTGAGTGGTCATATTGGTCAGCCCTACCTTGCTCAGCAACTGCACATAGCTGTCGTTGAGCTTTGATGTGTCGAGCACGCGCACGTGGGCCAGCACGTTTTGCTTAAAGCGTATCTTGCCCAGCAAGCGCGACTGCTCGCGTTTGGCGGCGTGATACTCAAAGTTCTCGCTCAAATCGCCCTTGTC
>DLDC01000062.1:656-3106 GCA_002480935.1 Prevotella sp. UBA7782
TTGTCGTAGCCTTCTTGTGACATAAATTCCATTGCTTTTTCCTTCTCGTTCTTTATTCTTTATGTGCTCTTTGGGGGCGTGTTACGGCATCATGTGCCTGAGCTTCCTTCCGCACATACGTCATTTCTTTGTTTACAGCCTGCAAAATTAGCCAAAATAATTCATATTCTTGCCTTTGCAATGTTTTTTTCAACCTTATTATTACTGTCTTCTCTGGTCTTCTCTTTGGGGGCATTATCAGGGCAAGCAGCAGGAGTGTGCAGCAGCAGGTGCCTTTTATGTTTCACCGTCATAACCAAGATAACACATCATCTTCATATTGTTGCATTTGTCTGTCACGGGTTTTCGTGCCTTCAACTCAGGCGAGAAGTTTGATGCCGACGCCACTTATAAGCTGTATAAGGGCCTGATACAGCTACCAACCCAAGAAGGTGTACTATGAAGTAGGTGTCTTTGGCAAGAACATCTGCGACAAGGAGTACATCGTAGACGCCGGAAACTTCGGACGTAACATCGGCTTCTCCACCTTCGTAGGCGGCACCCGCTCTGTGATAGGCGTGCAAGCTAAGATCGGATTCTAACCTTCCGCTCACTTACATTCGGCTCTTCTGGATTGTGACAAGAGCGTTAGCGTAAGTGGCTATATATAAAGCAGTTGGTCTGCTATATTTCTATCGGTTTCTAATATAGGCCTTTTTGCGTTCTAAAAGTGCCTATATTGAATGCTCAAATAGGCACTTTTGCAATGCGAAAGTACCTATTTTGCGTCGCGGCATGATGGGTCTTGTCTTTTCATCGGCCTGCCGTTGCCATATCAACAGGCCTTTGTCAGACGAAAAACATGTTGGCCTGAGCAATTAGAACGGGGCGTATGGGCGTAGATAATGGATTTTTTAGTACCTTTGCATGACAAATCTTATACTTATGAACATAGACAACGAAACAGTGAGAAAGGCAGAGCAGAGCGGACTGACCGCCACTTTGGGCATCAAGTTCCTACATACTCCCGAGGCTGATACATGCGCGGCGTGCATGAAGGCGAGCGAGGCAACCGGTCAACCCTTTGGCTTTCTGTCGGGCGGAGCAACGCTGGCACTGGCCGAGACGCTTGCCGGCATGGGCTCGATGTTGCTCTGCGAGGGGCGCATCTGTGTGGGTGTCAACGTAAGCGGCAACCATTTGCGGGCCGTGCCTGTAGGCGATAACGTTACGGCTTACGGCCGCCTGCTGCACAAGGGGCGCAATCTGCACCAGTGGCAGGTGGATGTGAAGAACGCTAAAGGCCAACTGGTGTCTTCCGTAAGTGTCACTAACTATATAGCCAACTCGCGTAAGTCATGAGTGAAATCAGTACTGTGTACTTCCGATTGCCGGAACAAGACCATTACGTCAGGCTGGAGCAACGCCACGGCAAGCCCCTTGCTCTCGAGTCATTGCATGAGCTCGACGGCCGAAAAGGCTTTGTCTTCGCTCCTTTCGTGCCCTCTGATGAGTGCCCGGTTATGTTGATGCAGCCTGACACAAGCACCATAGCCAGTCTGAATGACTGTACTCTGCCGGGCTCTGATGCCATCGGCAACAAATCTGATAAGCCTTTGCGCACCGATGGGCGCCAGCGTTATGCCCATGACTTTGCTGCCTTTCATGGCTTGATAGTGCAGGGCGGGTGCGACAAAATAGTGCTCTCACGCACGGCCGATGTGCCCCTTCGCCCCGGCACATCGCCGCTCAGCCTGTTTCAGCGAGCCTGTAAGCTCTATCCGCATCAGTGCATAGCGCTGGTTGATATGCCCGAAGTGGGCACGTGGTTGATGGCTACGCCGGAGGTGTTGCTGGCAAGTGAGCACGGCACCTGCCGCACCATGGCCCTCGCCGGCACGCAAAAGGCACCCGGCACATACCGTTTCGGAGATGAAGTGGCATGGTCGGCGAAGAACAGAAGGGAGCAACGCTATGTGGCAAACTATATCCATGACTTGCTGCAACGCCATGCCAGCCACGTAATTCAGACTCCACCGCACACCACAAGGGCCGCCCGGCTGCTGCATTTGTGCACCGATTTCAGCTTCAACCTGCCAGGTGGCACCGGTCTTGGCACCCTGCTCGAAGCCTTGCACCCCACACCTGCCGTGTGCGGAATGCCCAAAGAGCGTGCCCAGCAGTTCATCTTGCACAACGAAAGCGAGCCCCGGGCTTACTACAGCGGGTTCTGCGGGCCTCTGGATATGGCCGGACAGACGCATCTCTTTGTCAATCTGCGCTGCATGAACCTGCGTGGCGACACGTGCAGACTGTATGCCGGAGGCGGCATCGTGGCCGAGAGCAAAGAGGAAGACGAATGGAATGAAACCGAATTAAAACTCAATACGATGCGCGATGTATTGCGATAAGGAAAACGTTAACATCCTCACGGCGCTGCTCATAGCTCATGGCGTGCGCCATGCTGTGGT
>DLDC01000062.1:3128-6216 GCA_002480935.1 Prevotella sp. UBA7782
TAATCTGGGCGTGTGTGAGGATATAGAATGTCACCCCGTGACCGACGAAAGGTCGGCCGCGTTTTATGCCTTAGGGCTTTGTCAGGCCACTCACTCGCCCGTTGTGGTGTGCGTGACCAGCGGTACGGCATTGCTCAACACCCTTCCTGCCGTGGCTGAAGCTATGTATCAGCACCTGCCCTTAGTGATAATATCGGCCGACAGACCCCGTCAATGGATCGGACAACTAGACGGTCAGACCCTGCCTCAGGCCGATGCTATGGGCCGGTTTGTGAGGTTTGAGACTGATATACCCGAACCTCACGACGATGAAACCCGCTGGATGTGCAGCCGACTTGTGAATGAGGCGATGCTCGAAGCCATGCGTGGCAGCTGCGCCCCGGTGCATATCAACGTGCCCATCAGCGAGCCTCTCTATTCGTTCACCACGCCTTCGCTGCCCAAGGAACGGCAGCTCACGCTCCTCTCACCCCTGTCTCTTTCTGCCATTGAGCCCTCCGTGCCGTGCGCCCGCCCCATGCTTGATCGGCTGCAAACTGCCCACCGGCCTCTGATAGTTATCGGGCAGATGGGACATCAAGCCCCTGTCAGGCAAGCCATCGGCGCTTTGGAGGCTGCGCGATATGTGGTTCTGCATGAGCCTTTGGCCACTGAGGGCGACTCGTCCTGCCTGGATGAGATGCTCACATTGGCGGGTGACGACGATGAATACGTGCCCGACTTTATCTTATACATGGGCGATACGCTCGTGAGCAAGCGCGCCAAACAGTTCTTGCGCAAGGCTCTTGAGGCCGAATGTTGGGTGGTTAACCCAGAAGGAGCGGTGCACGACACCTTTAAGAATCTGCATGGCGTGGTGCAGGCACAGCCTGGCAACGTGCTCAGAAGCATTACAGGCAAGGGCCCGGAGCAATGGTTCGATGCCTGGCAAGGGCTTCGCGACCGCGCAAGGAGCCATCGTGACGCTTTCCAACCGTCTTATTCCAACGTCAAGGCGGTGCGTTTATTGGAGCAAGAACTGGCCCGTAAGGCGCCTCGCTCCGTGGTTCACTATGCCAACAGCACGCCGGTGCGACTGGCATGTCTTTACTCCCGCCACCACATTTACTGCAACCGGGGCGTCAACGGCATCGAGGGCACGTTGTCAACAGCGGCCGGCTTCTCGCTCGCAACAACGCAAATGGTGGCTTGTGTCATCGGAGACCTGAGCTTCTTTTACGATCAGAACGCGCTGTGGAATGCCCGGTTGCGCGGCAATCTGCGCATCCTGCTGCTCAATAACGGTGGTGGCGAGATCTTTGCTAAGTTCAGCGGGCTGCGCCAAAGTCCTGCCCGCGACATGGTAATGGGCGCTAACAGCGTGTCGGCAGAGGGCATCTGTAGGCAGAACAACATCGCATATATGGCCGTGAAGAGCAATGACCGTCTAGCCGAAGGCATCGATAAGCTGGTCACTATGCCCTCAGACCGACCCGTACTGCTGGAGGTTTACACACAACAAGATATGGATTTACAGGTATATCACAAATATTTTAAAACACTATAAACTATGGAACAAAGAAAATGGGAGCCCATATCAGGGTTCAATTTCAAGGAAATCCTCTTCGAGGAATATCATCATATCGCCAAGATAACCATCAACCGTCCCCGCTACCGCAATGCTTTCACGCCCCTTACGGTGTGGGAGATGAGCCAGGCTTTCACCTATTGCCGCGACCATCTCGACATAAGGGTGGTGATACTTACGGGTGCCGGCGACCTGGCTTTCTGCTCCGGAGGCGACATGCACGTCAAGGGCAGGGGCGGATATGTAGGTTCTGACGGCGTGCCTAGGCTGAATGTGCTTGACGTGCAGATGCAAATAAGGCGCTTGCCCAAGCCGGTTATCGCGATGGTTAACGGCTATGCCATCGGCGGAGGGCATGTCTTGCATGTGGTGTGTGACCTTACCATAGCCTCAGAAAACGCTATCTTCGGCCAGACAGGGCCTAAGGTGGGCAGCTTTGACGCGGGTCTTGGCGCCAGCTACTTGGCCAGAATCATCGGTCAGAAGAAGGCCCGTGAGATGTGGTTCCTATGCAAACAGTACTCAGCACAGGAAGCTGAGCGCATGGGTTTGGTGAATAAGGTGGTGCCATTGAGCCGCCTGGAGGATGAAACAGTGGCTTGGGCAGAGACCATGATGGAGCGCAGTCCACTGGCTCTGCGCATGATGAAGGCCGGATTTAATGCTGAACTGGACGGCCAGGCGGGCATCCAGGAGCTTGCAGGCGATGCTACCATGCTCTATTACACGCTAGATGAGGCTCAGGAAGGGGGCAGGGCATTCCTCGAAAAGCGCAAGCCCGACTTTGATAAATATCCTCAGTTCCCTTAAAAACGACTGCCGGGCTGAGGCTGTCGGTATCGTTGCACGAGTAGGCCGATGGGTTGTGATGTCCTCTAACCGGCCGGATAGATGGAGAAAGAAATATGAAATACGAGATAACCAAGAGATTATTGCATTTTAAAAGTCCTGCAGGCACCAGCCGGGGAGTATATACCACGCACCTGTCTTACTATGTCACGCTGGAGAAAGACGGCGTGCGAGGAGTGGGAGAGTGCTCTGTCTTGCCCGACTTAAGCTGCGACGCGATGCCTCAGGAGCAGTATGTGAAAACGTTGAAGGATGCTTGTGAGCTTCTTTGTTTGCGTGGAGTGCTGCCAGAAGAGGAGCTTAGGCCCTATCCGTCTATACTCTTCGGACTTGAAACGGCTATGGCTCAGCTGCACGCGGGGGGCTCGTTGAACCTTTTCGACACACCCTTCGGCCGCGGCGAGGAGGGCATAACCATCAACGGACTGGTGTGGATGGGCTCCTTCGACGAGATGTTTGACCGGCTGGAAACGAAGCTTCGGGCGGGTTATCACTGCGTGAAGCTGAAGATAGGTGCCATAGATTTCAACCGCGAATTAGACTTAATCAGGCACATCAGAGAGTGTTTCAGCGCCCGGCAAGTAGAGCTTCGCGTGGATGCCAACGGTGGTTTCACGCCCCAAAATGCGATGAGCAGGTTAGAAGAGCTGGCTAAATACGACATACACTCCA
>DLDC01000143.1:0-154 GCA_002480935.1 Prevotella sp. UBA7782
CTGTGCGTGCTGTGAGGGCTTAGTGCCAAACTCTATGAGCCTAAGAGGCTTGGCGTCGGCATCAAACTGACTGGCCGTAACGAGTTGTGACTCACGCTGCATCTGCCTTCTAACTTCCTCTTGCTCAGGTTCTGTCTTACCTTCGAGCTGCTCT
>DLDC01000143.1:171-7355 GCA_002480935.1 Prevotella sp. UBA7782
GGGCCTGTTGCGAGAAGCCGTCTTGGTATATCTGCCCTATCTTGTCATGCACATAAGCATAGTTTTTCATCACCAACAGCGCATCATGGGGCAATGCCTGCAAGAGCGAGGCCTTGGTTGCGCTGCCCTGGGCTAGCTCGGGAACAATCTCCACCGCATCTCTTGTCTGGGCAGAGAGCTGGGTCTCTACCTCGAAGGTGCGCAGGCTGTCTACCTCATCGCCAAAGAAATCTATACGGAAAGGCAGCTCGGAACTGAAGGAATAGACGTCGATGATACTTCCTCGCACGGCAAATTGTCCAGGCTCATACACATAGTCGGTTGTCTTGAAGCCCAGTTGCATAAGCCTTTTTTCCACCTCCGTTGGGCTTATCTGCTGTCCTCGCTCCAACACAAGGGTATTGTCGGCAAGCTTCTGCTTTCCCACCACAAGCTCGGCTAAAGCCTCCGGAGAAGTAACTATATATAATGTGTCCCCTCGATGAGCATTCAACCGTGCCAGCACCTCGGTACGCAGAATTTCATTGGCTGCGTCGCGCTGGCCATACTTCGCCGCCCTTCTGTAGCCAGAGGGGAAGAAGAGCACGTTATCGGTGCCCATCATTTGCGTAAGATCGTGATAGAAATAACCGGCCTCATCGGCATCTTGAAGTACAAAAAGCACCGGAGCCTTCATTTTATCGGCCAATGAGGCAAACACGACAGAAGCCGCCGAAGCCACGAGCCCCGA
Source organism: Prevotella sp. UBA7782 (assembly GCA_002480935.1). Next base: position 902 of record DLDC01000143.1, read on the forward strand.
CAAGTATATGTATTGTAACTTATTGTTGTCTATGGCTTTACGCACCGCTCCCGTCTCCGGGGCATGGGCATAAAGTTGAGTTATCTTGTCGATATCCATTCTTCAGAGCTTATTTGCCGCTACAGCTAGAGTGCAGGCAGCAGCCGGAGGCTATTGCTCAGGCATCTTGGGATATTTTCTGAACCAGCCATCAAGGCGCAGGCGCATCACTCCGAAGAACGCTTCAGAGAAGATGCCACCACTCATCTTGCTCACGCCCTCGCGCCTGTTGACAAACACCACGGGCACTTCTTTTATCTTGAAGCCTATTTTGTGGGCTGTGTACTTCATCTCTATCTGGAAGCCATAGCCCTTGAAGCGTATCTCATCTAGGGGTATCGTCTCAAGAACACGACGTTTGTAGCACACAAAGCCCGCTGTGGTGTCATGCACCTTGAAGCCCGTCATGAAGCGAACATACTGTGATGCGAAGAAACTCATGAGCACACGGCTGATGGGCCAGTTCACTACGTTCACACCGCTTATATATCTCGAGCCTATGGCCACGTCGTTACCCTCGTCATGGCAGGCGGCATAGAGACGCGGCAAGTCGTTGGGATTATGGCTGAAGTCGGCATCCATCTCGAAAATATAGCCATAACTGCGCTGCAAAGCCCACTTGAACCCGGCAATATAAGCTGTGCCCAATCCTTGCTTTCCGCTGCGCTCTATCATGAAGAGCCTGCCCTTGAACTCACCATCCATCAGCCTCCTCACTATCTGGGCAGTGCCGTCAGGGCTTCCATCGTCTACTACGAGTATATGGAAAGGCTTCTCTAGCGTGAGCACTGCACGGATAATCTTTTCTATATTTTCTTTCTCATTATACGTGGGTATAATGACTATCGAATCGCTCTCATTCATAACTGCCATTATTAGTTAATGCAAAGATAATACTTATTTTTTAATTGGTATGCCATTCGGCTCTAAAACTTTCGTTTTTTACGTAAAACGGGACAGAAAACAAACTTATCGCAAGCCTTATGTCACTGGTCGGGGTTTTCTATGAAGCCTTGATACTCAGGCTCCAACGAGCTCATCACGGCATCGTAAGCCTCGTTCATTGTTTGCTTGATATACTCGGGGCCCTTGGGCTTAGGGGCAATAGGCTTGTGTATGGTGAGGCTCAGCGGATGCCATATCACCCACCTGCCGTCGCGCATACGGGGCATCACATCGAAAGAGCCGTTGATGGTGAGGGGGCAGACGGGCAGCTGCAGCTCATCGGCCAGCATGAAGGCCCCTCTTCTAAACTTGCCCATGTGCCCGGTAAAGGTGCGCGCTCCTTCAGGAAAGACCACCAGCGACATGCCTCGCTGCAAAATGCCTCGCGCTTTCTCGTAAGTGGCGCGTATCTTGCTGGGGCCCGACTTATCCACAAAGATGTGATGGGCAGCCTCGCAGGCTATGCCCACAAAGGGTATGTGCCTTATTTGCTTCTTCATCATCCACTTGAAGTTTCGGTTAAGGAAGCCATAGATAATGAAGACATCGAAGATGCCCTGATGGTTGGCCACAAACACATAACTCTGGCCGGGGGTGAGATTTTCCCTACCCTCTATATGTATGGGCAGCAAGAGCACCCGCACGATAATCCAGGACCACCATTTTCCGGGATAATAGCTCCAGAAATGGGCATTGCCTATAGCGCAGCCCACTGTGGTGAACAACGACGCGAGTATGGAAGCGACGAGCAGTATGGGCACTGCCACAAACAGTTGATAGACACGATAGATGTACTTCATAATTTATGTAATGTGATGACTGAGATTTCGGGTGTGGCCCCCAGCCTGAAGTTGATGACGCCCCCCAGCCCTGATGTAACGTACAAATAGTGGCTGTCATGCTGGTAGAGGCCATAGTCTTGCGGATAGACCAGCCGCGTGGGCCGAAGCCCCAGAATGTTTAATTGTCCGGCATGGGTATGTCCTGCCAGCATGAGCTGTGCCTGACAGGCAGGCAGAATTTCTTCTTTCCATGCAATAGGGTTGTGTTGCAAGAAGATGATGAAGCTTTTCTCGCCCACTCCTTTAAGCGTTGCGGCGATGTTGCCGCGCTTGGGCTTGGCATAGTTAGACTCACCGCAGATAACAATAGAGTCGGCTCCGCGGCGCACCCGGCCGTTGGCATTCTGCAACAGATGCCACCCCAGTGCCTCTTCCTGCCTCACCACCTCGCGCTCCACCTGCTTACGGTAAGCGGCTGAGCCGCCAATATAATAACTATAATCGTGATTACCCAGCACACTCCACACCCCGTCGGGGGCTTTAAGCTGCCGCAACAGAGATGCCCTGCTGCTTATTTCTTGCGGCAGAATGTCTTGAAGGTCGCCGGTAAAGGCTATGAGATCTGGCTTTTGGGCGTTGATGGAGTCGATGTCGCGCTTTAAGAAGCGACTTCTGAGATGGCTGAAGGAGCCTACATGAGCATCAGAGAAGTGCACAATGCGATAGCCATCGAACTGGGGCGGAAGGTCGGCAAAATAAAGATCTACATGCTTCACGTCTAGCTTCTCAGGCCCTATGGTAACGCCATATACGAAGCTAGCTACGCTCACCGCTGCCAATACGATGCCCAGCTTGATGCTCAGCCCTGTGCGTCGCCTATGGGCAAAGTGGTTGATGAGCCATCCAATGGCCGAGCTGGCGGTAAACACTGCCTTGGGCACAACCAGAAGGCCGATGAGCAAGAAATAGAAATCTATCCAGAAGATGTCTGAGGGAACAAAATTGCGCGTGGCTGCCAGCGCCACCGAGTAGGCCACCATGAGCACGCAGGGCACCCACCACAGCAGTCGTTTCTGCCATGAAATGTGATGGTGCCTGATGTGATGTAGGTCCAGATACAAGTCGGGCAGCACTATCAGCAGCAGCATGGGTATGATGATGCGCGCTATCATCTGAAGCTTACTTCCTCTCCTCTATATTCCTTGTTCAATATTCCGTTGTTATATACCGTCACTCCGTTGCATATCGTGCGCTGCACCCTCCAGTCGAAGGTGGTGCCCAGCAGCGGGCTCCACCGGCACTTGCTCTGTATGTCGCTCTGGGTGAGCGTCCACGGGCAGTGGCGACGAACGATGGCCACGTCGGCCTTATAACCGGGGCGCAAGAATCCGCGCTCTCTCACGCTGAAGAGGCGGGCAGGATTGTGTGCCATGAGCTCGGGTATGCGCTCTATGGGCAGTATGCCCTCATCGGCCAGCCCCAGCATAGACACGAGCGAGTATTGCAGCATGGGCATTCCCGATGCTGCCTTGGCGCATCCGCCCTGCTTCTTGTCAGGCTCGTGAGGAGCATGGTCGGTGCCCACAGTGGCTATCAGCCCGCTGGCAAGAGCCTTGCGCAGGGCGTCGCGGTCGGCAGCCGTCTTCACTGCGGGGTTGCACTTGATGAGCGCTCCCTTGGTGGCGTAGTCGGCATCGGTGAAGAGCAGATGGGCCAGCACGGCCTCGCCCGTCACCTGGGGGCGCAAGGGGGTGCAGAGGGGCTCTATGAGCTCCAGCTCCTTGGCTGTGGATATGTGGGCTATGTGCAGACGTGTGCCATACTGCCGGGCCAGCTTGGCTGCCAGAGCCGACGAGGCATAGCAAGCCTCGGCACTGCGTATAGCAGGATGCAGGCGCACGTCGGGGTCGGCACCATAACGGGCCTTAGCCTCCTGCATGTTGCGGTTTATCAACTGCGTGTCTTCGCAATGCGTCATCAGAGGCAAGCCCAGCCGTGCCGTCTCGGCGAATATCTCGCCCAGCGACTCCATTCTGTCTACCAGCATGTTGCCCGTGCTGGCGCCCATGAAGAGCTTGATGCCGGGTATGCGATGCTTGTCTAGCCGGGCAAAGAGGTGGGCGTTGTTGTTGGTTGCCCCGAAGAAGAACGAATAGTTTACATAACTCTCTTGCCTGGCCCTGCTAAACTTATCGGCCAGTGCCTCCAAAGTGACCGTCTGAGGCACGGTGTTGGGCATGTCGAAGAAAGTTGTCACACCGCCCCATGCGGCAGCTCTCGACTCACTCTCTATGTCGGCCTTGGCCGTCAGTCCGGGCTCACGAAAGTGCACGTGCTCGTCTATCACCCCCGGAAAAACAAAACATCCCGTAGCATCTATGGTCTCGTCATAGGTGCCACGGGGCGTGCTAGTACCTTCGGCTATCTGCTCTATGCGGTCGTTGGCTATCACCACCGAGCCTTCGAAGCATCTGCCCTCATTGGCTATGATGCCTCCCGAAATAAGTTTTCTCATATCAGCAAGAAGTTTATTGCAGGCTGTCGCCGGCCATCTGTGCCGGTGTCATGGGTGCTCCTGCCGTGCCGGGCACGGTGCCCGGAGCAGCATCGGCACTGCCATGGTTAGGCTCTGCCATACCGTTGAGTATGTCTTGATTGCGCTTGGCCGTGGCCACGAATTCTCTCACGTAGGGGTCGTTTTTAAAGCGTGGCGTAGCCTGGCTCAGTATATCCTCTATCCAGGGTGTGAACATGGGCGGATTGATGGCGGATGTCATCATCATAAACACCCCCGGGCCCAGCACATTGTCGAAGTTTTCCTTGATAAATGTAGTGACCAGATGGTCTAGCTTGCGCCCTATCTCGTCGTTCTGCTGCGCCAGCGAGCGGTTCACCACCTCCATGTTCAGTCCGTTCATGATGGCCTGGTCGTGCTTGTGCACAAGCTCGTCTTGCTGGTTTTGCAGCTGGGTGTAGCGCTTAAGAAACTTGAAGAGCTTGTCGTTGAGCGGCGTTCCGCTCACCGTTTGCTGCGCGTTGTCTATCTTTATAGTGATATCTCCATCCTCCAGCACCACCGGCAGCAGGCTTGTCTCGTCCATGAAGATTTGGCCCATCTGCACAGAATCTGTCGTACCAGAGAAAGAGAACTGCCCGTGCACCACATCACATGAGTCGATGCTTTTTAGTTCACCGTCTTTCAAAACTTTCAGGTATAGTTTCTGCCCGTCAATGGTAGACATATTGGTTGTCCCTTGTATTTTGTAAGATGTAGAGCATGATGCCAATGCTACAAGCGACATGAGTGCGTAGAGAATTTTATTCATATAATGCCTTTTTCAAATCACTAAGACAAAAGTACTATCTAAAGCCGAAGTATAAAAAAAAATTTACTCTATTTAATTGAAAAGCCTATTCTTTAAGATTTTTTTTGGCCCTCAGCCTCCTCTTTTCCCAGCTCGTGAGAGATGCGGTGCGTGGTGTACATCTCAAGCAGAGCGCCCACCAGCAACAGCGCCACCCAGTTGCGACTGGCATAAACAACGTACACCAACCACTGAATGTGGCTCATGAGCTGCCGCGTCAGAAAGCCGTATACTTGCTCTATCATGAGCAGAGAGGCCAAGACGAAACACACGTCGGCCAGAAACATCACGCGGCGCAGGCGCCGGATGACAAACGACGTGCCCTCATAGCGCTGGGCCATCTGCATGGTGGCAAACAGCAGGGCTCCCACCAGAAACATCACTGACGCCACCTTCTGTATAAGCAAGAAAACATAAAGGCCGGCGCCAACAACCATCAGCACGCCACCCAAAAGAAATAATGTGCTTTGCAGCTTACTCAACTGTCTCATCTTCCGTATCCTTATCTGTTGGTTTCTCATCGTCGCTCAGCACGAAGATGTCCTCGTCATTGGCCTTCATAAAGTAACGCTCGCGGGCCACACGGCCTATGGCACGCGCGTCGTGCCTCAAATCATAAAGACGGGCGGAGGCATCACGATACATATTGTTATACTTGGTTATCTCGTCTTGCAGGTCGTCTATCTGATAGCCATACTCCACGCGCTTCAGAACACTGTTCTCATCGAACACGCCCACAAACAAAACGCCCAGAACAATGACGATGGCATACTTGAAGCGCCCCGCGAAGTTCCACAACTTAGATAACATCTTATTCACTGATACGACAAATTTTTGTGCAAAGATAGTAAAAAGTTGCTAGTTGAGGGAAAGAGTAAAGAGATTTTTTGTATTTTTGCACAATCAATCAGAAACAAGCAACATGAACGATTATATTGTATCGGCACGCAAATACCGGCCCATGACCTTCAGCTCCGTGGTGGGGCAAAAAGCCCTCACCACAACGCTCAAGAATGCCGTGAAAAGCGGAAAACTGGCTCATGCCTACCTCTTCTGCGGACCAAGGGGCGTGGGAAAAACCACGTGCGCACGCATCTTCGCCAAAACCATCAACTGCTATCACCCCACACCAGAGGGCGAGGCTTGCAACGAGTGCGAGAGCTGCAAGGCATTCAATGAGGGAAGGTCGCTCAACATCTTTGAGCTAGACGCGGCAAGCAACAACGGAGTAGACAAGATAAAGGACCTCATGGAGCAGACACGCATACCCCCCCAGCTGGGACGCTACAAGGTGTTTATCATCGACGAGGTGCACATGCTCTC
>DLDC01000101.1:0-191 GCA_002480935.1 Prevotella sp. UBA7782
AAACTCATGGGCGACCTCATGCAGCGTATGGGTGACCATGGCCGGGTGAATAACTTTCTCACCGGCCAGGCACTGAGCGTGACCTTCGCCATGCTTACCTTCGTGGTGTTTACGGTGGTGCTGCTGTTCTACAATAAACAAATCTTTGCCATTTTCCTTGTGGGCAGTCTGCTCTACGGCCTTTGGATGAC
>DLDC01000101.1:216-5349 GCA_002480935.1 Prevotella sp. UBA7782
CTCTTCGAGCAGCAGGCCATCAACAACAACAAGACCTACGAGTTCATCACATCCATGCAGGAGATTAAGCTTCAGGACTGTGAGCAGCGACGCCGTTGGGAATGGGAGGACACGCAGGTGGACCTTTTCAACGTGCAGATGAAATCGTTGAAGCTGCAGCAGACACAGGAGGCCGGAAGCATTCTCATCAATGAGGTGAAGAACATTGTCATCACCGTCGTAGCCGCCGCGGCTGTCATCCACGGACAGATGACGCTCGGTATGATGCTTGCCGTGCAGTATGTCATCGGACAGCTCAACTCGCCCGTGGAGCAGCTCATGGGCTTCTTCTACTCCCTGCAAGACGTGAGGATCAGCCTGGAGCGTATCAATGAGATACACCGCGCTGAAGATGAGGACGGCACGCAGGGGCTTGGGACGGAGCTTGACTTCCCCGATAAGGGCATCGACATCGAGAGCGTTATGTTCAAGTACGACCCCCATGCGTTGAGCAAGACGCTGGATGATGTGACCATACATATCCCCAAGGGAAAGGTGACGGCCATCGTCGGTGCATCGGGCAGCGGCAAGACGACGCTCGTCAAACTCATGCTGGGCTACTATCCGGTCCTGGATGGCCAAGTCAATATCGGTAGCACGGACATCAACACGCTCAACAAGAAGTGGTGGCGCAGGCAGTGTGGAGTGGTCATGCAGGACGGTGTCATCTTCTCGGAGAGCATCGCACGCAACATCGCTGTTGACGACGGCGACATCGACAAGGAACGTTTGTTGAAGGCCGCACGTATAGCGTGCATCCACGACTATGTGATGTCGTTGCCTCTGAAATACAACACGAAGATAGGCCGCGACGGCGTGGGGCTGAGCCAGGGACAGCGGCAGCGCATACTCATAGCCCGAGCCGTGTACAAGAACCCCGACTACATCTTTCTGGACGAGGCTACTAACTCGCTCGACGCCAACAACGAACGGGCCATCGTGGAGAACCTCGACAAGTTCTACCGTGGCAAGACCGTTGTCATAGTGGCTCATCGCCTGAGTACCGTGAGAAATGCCGACCAGATAGTGGTCATCGATCACGGCAAGGTGGTTGAGACGGGCAATCATGAGACGCTCACGGCACAGCGCGGCGCATACTACCGGCTCGTGAAGAACCAGCTGGAGCTGGGAAACTAACAGACATAGAATTTTGAAGATGAAGACTCAAACAGACATAGATAACATAGAATTGCGGAGTGAAAAGGTGCGGCACGTCATCGGTCAGGTGCCTCCAGCCCTTGCGCGGACTGGAACGATGGTTATTACGCTTGTCGTCATTGCCCTTGTCATTGCCTCCTACACCATCCGCTATCCCATCACCATAGAGGCGCGGGGCAATGTGACAGGCAATGGTTTTGTAGGTCTGCTTGTTCCCTATAAATATCTTTACCTCTTTGATGAGCCACGCACGGCCCTTGTCACTCTTGAGGGGCAGAATGAGGATGCACCGGCCGTGCCTTGTCCCATCGTGAGTCACAACGATGAGTTGTTGGTTGTCGGTGGCGGCCATTACTTCGTGGCCTCGGCTTATCCCCGCCCATTGGGGACAAAGGTGCAACATAGCATGAACGTCAGCGCCCGTATTGTAGTGAGTGACAAGACGTTGTGGCAGTTGATCATAGGGAGGTGAAGAATAGAAGACCCATATAACAGTTTGAGTAAGGAGCCTGCAAACAATTATGCCACATGTAATTGGGGCAAATGATGTTGCTTTTACAACTTTCGGGAAAATTCTTCAGTCTCTACATCCGCAAACTAACGATGATAGGATGTCGGCCAACGCCACCTATGCTGATAGGGTGGGGCACTGAAGAAGGAGTTTGTTAGCTGAAAGCCTTAAAAATGGTTGCTAAATTTTGTGGTTAGCAGTTTTTATGCTAACTTTGTAGCTATGAAAACAGCACAAAATAATCCGGTAAAGTTAAGTGAGAACATCATTATAGCCGATGCCGACTATGCCGACAGAGTGGCTTTCGACCTCATAGTGAACTTTGAGCGGATGCTGGACAGGCGCATTCCGCAAGCTGACCTGAGCCAATGGCTGGTTGACGTGGCGCTCGACGGTGGGCTTAAGCCTGGCAAGCATGAAACGCAGGTGGTGTTGCTGCATGGTAAGAACACTGCTAAGCTTGAGAACTTCAGCCCTTCAGATTATGACGCCGACCTGCACGGCAAGGCCTTTAAAGACGACAGCCTGGGTGAGTTTGTTATCAACGCTTTGCCAGTAGAGCCTTTCACCACCAAGCAAGACATGCTGCTCGACATGATGAAAACCGTGCTGGAGCATCCTGAGGCACACCGCGTGATGATAGTGCCCAATGCTGAGGACGATGACACATGGAACATGCTGAGGCGTATGTTGCGCGACGTTGACGACGACGAACGCCACATCACCCTCTTTGCCATGCAACCCATGGAAGGCGGAAACTTCAAGCAGCAGATACTGGGCTATTCGCTCATGAACGCCATGGGCATCACTCAGGCCGAGATAGACCGTAAAATGAAGTGAGAGAATAACACATAAACCTATAACAATATTTTATAAGCTAAATGGGAAGAGTTTTAATGATTGGAGCTGGTGGCGTGGCCACCGTGGCAGCATTCAAGATAAACCAGAATGCCGATGTTTTTACCGAATTCATGATTGCCAGTCATCACAAGGAAAAATGTGACAGAATAGTGAAGGCTATTGGCAATCCGGCCATCAAGACGGCTGAGGTGGATGCCGATGATGTGGAACAGCTAAAAAAGTTGTTTAACGAATATAAGCCCGAACTGGTCATCAACCTGGCTCTTCCTTATCAGGACCTGACCATCATGGACGCGTGTCTGGCCTGTGGAGTGAACTATCTCGACACGGCCAACTATGAGCCGCGCGATGAAGCCCACTTTGAATACTCTTGGCAGTGGGCCTATAAGGACAAGTTTGAAAAGGCAGGGCTCACGGCTATACTGGGCTGTGGCTTCGACCCCGGAGTGAGTGGCGTATATACAGCCTATGCTGCCAAGCACTACTTCGACGAGATACAGTATCTTGACATTGTGGACTGCAATGCCGGAAACCATCACAAAGCCTTTGCAACAAACTTCAATCCCGAGATTAACATTAGGGAGATAACACAGAAGGGACTATATTATGAGAATGGCAAATGGATAGAAACAGAACCGCTCGAGGTGCACAAGGCACTCACTTATCCTAATATAGGTCCACGTGAGAGTTACCTCATGCACCACGAAGAGCTGGAGAGCCTGGTGAAAAACTATCCCACCATAAAGCGCGCACGCTTCTGGATGACCTTCGGAAAACAATATCTAACCTATCTCGACTGCATACAAAACTTGGGGATGAGTCGCATAGACGAGGTGACCTATGAGGCTCCGCTAGCCGATAATCCTGACAAGACGGTGAAGGTGAAGATTGTTCCGTTGCAGTTCCTGAAGGCTGTGCTGCCCAATCCGCAAGACTTGGGCCAAAACTACGACGGCGAGACATCTATAGGTTGTCGCATAAGGGGCTTGAAAGACGGCAAGGAACACACCTATTATATATATAACAATTGTAAGCACCAGGAAGCATACAAGGAAACGGGTATGCAGGGCGTGAGCTACACCACCGGCGTGCCGGCAATGATAGGTGCCATGATGTTCTTAAAAGGTATCTGGCGCAAGCCCGGCGTGTGGAATGTGGAAGACTTCGATCCGGATCCCTTTATGGAGCAACTCAACAAGCAGGGACTGCCTTGGCACGAGGTGTTCGACAAAGACCTGGAGCTATAAACTCACATATAAAAAAATATAACGAAAGATATGGCAAAGAAGGAAGATACGACAGACCAGGTAGCATCTAATGAGGGCAAAATGAAAGCCCTTCAGGCTGCAATGTCAAAAATAGAGAAAGATTTTGGAAAAGGCTCCATCATGCGTATGGGCGACGAACATGTGGAAGACGTGGACGTAATACCCACCGGAAGCATCGCACTGGATGAGGCTCTGGGAGTGGGCGGCTATCCAAGAGGCCGAATCATAGAGATATTCGGCCCGGAAAGTTCGGGTAAGACAACCTTGGCCATACATGCCATTGCCGAGGCGCAGAAGCTGGGGGGCATAGCTGCCTTCATTGATGCTGAGCACGCTTTCGACAGGTTTTATGCGGCTAAACTGGGAGTAGACGTAGACAATCTCTGGATTTCGCAGCCCGACAATGGCGAGCAGGCCCTGGAGATTGCCGACCAGCTGATACGCTCTAGTGCTATCGACATCCTGGTGATTGACTCTGTGGCTGCCCTTACGCCTAAGAAGGAGATTGAGGGCGACATGGGCGACAGCAACGTGGGCTTGCAGGCCCGACTGATGAGCCAGGCACTGCGTAAGATGACGGGTACTATCAGCAAGACAAAGACAACCTGCATATTCATCAATCAGTTGCGTGAGAAGATAGGCGTGAGCTTCGGTAACCCTGAAACAACCACGGGTGGAAACGCCTTGAAGTTTTATGCCTCGGTGCGAATAGACATCAGGAAGAGCACGCCCATTAAGGATGGCGACACTGTGCTAGGTAACTTGACACGTGTGAGAGTGGTGAAGAATAAGGTGGCACCTCCTTTCCGTAAGGCTGAGTTCGACATTATGTATGGCGAAGGCATATCGCACACTGGCGAAGTGCTCGACCTGGGTGTTGAGCTCAACATCGTGCAAAAGAGCGGAAGCTGGTTCTCGTATAACGGAACCAAGCTGGGACAGGGCCGAGACAGTGCCAAAGCGATGCTGAAAGATAATCCCGAGGTGAGCGAGGAGATAGAAGGACTGATACGCAAGGCCCTTGCTGATAAGCATGAAGAGTGACAATTGACACGCACTGAGAAGAGGGCACGACGTATAAGAAGGGTGGTGGCTGTTGGGTCGCCACCCTTTTCGTATCTTTATGTCCGACAAAGAGACCGTCGCTTCTGCCATTTACCTACAGTCGTGTGACATCCTGTCATACTGAAGAAGTGCTGTATCAAAAGCGGATAGGCTTTGGCACAACATTTGTTATAAACAGCACGGGCGTTGAACCCACATAACTTAGAATAATAACAAATAAAAAATATACAA
>DLDC01000112.1 GCA_002480935.1 Prevotella sp. UBA7782
TACAACGGGTTTGCCCTTGTGTCTTTTTACCGGTTCGGTGGGCAGAGCCACGCTCAGCATCATCTCTTGTAAGGGCTTGAGCGCAGGATTATGACTTGCAGCTATCCCCTCGGCGGCACTTCGTGCGTTCATCATGGCCCCAAAGCGGCTGCTGTGAATATGGTCGCCGTAGAAATGATACTTCTCTTTCCACCTGCTATAGCTGTCTAGTTTTGCTCCGCTTATCTCGTTCAGGTCGATAAAGGGGACCCCCTCTTCGGCTGCAACCTGCATGAGCCAAGCCGACTGAGGCTTACGAACAATCTTACCCGTAGAGCTGTCGTAGTCGTCTCTGGGCGTAAGCGACATGAGTATAGGGTTGCCGCCTTTCGACCTTACATCGTTTATATAGCGTCGCATATATTCTCCGTAAGTGTAAACGGTTTCGTGAACGCCCGTTTCTTTTATCGTTACACGAAGAGAATCTTTCCCCGTGCCGGGTATACTGGCCCGGGCCCTACCGCTGTCGTATGGTCCATTGTCGTTGTGACCAATAGAAATGATAACCCAGTCGCCCGGTTTGATGGCGTCCTTGATGGGTTGCCATAGCTTATTATAGAATGTTCGGCTCGACATACCTCCCAAAGCCTGATTCTCGACAGTTATTTTGCTCTCGTCAAAAAAGGCATGAGCAAAGAAGCCCCAGCCCCACTGCCCGTTGTTGCCGTTGCCCAGCGTGCCGTTGCGCATGGTGGAATTGCCGATGAGAAACAGCACGGGGTTGTTGCCCCTTCGTGATGAACCGGGTATTGGGCGGGCTGTCTGCGCCTTACTCAGGCTGTCTAGCGTAAGGTCTACAACATGGTTTACGTCTTCTAAAGGCTTGGCCACCTGAGCCCTAAGTGGTATGGAAGTGGTGGCACAAAGAAAGCACAGAGAAGCGTAAAAGAACTTGATGCCAGGAAATGAAACTTTTGATTGAATAGTATAGTGCATGTGTCTTATTGATAGATATTTAGAACAGATATTAGCAATGGCTCTATATAAAAAGTCGCCAGCCACATTGCATAGGTGTGCTATATGGCTGGAGACAAGTATAGCTGATGCTTTTTCAGCCTTTAATCAAGATGGAAGAGCTCTTCCAAGGGGATACTCACAGGCGAATTGTCCTTGTTTGTGTCCATCAGGTCGGCCATCATGTCCCACCACTTCTGCGTGATAGGGTCAACGTTGGCCGTGTCTTGGCTGTTGGTGTCCTTAGAGCACTCTTGATAAGCAAAGAGAAGATTAGTCTCTTTATCCCAGAAGATGCTGTAATTGCTCACGCCCTGCTCTTCCTTAATCATTTTTACCAGCTCGGGCCAGATGGCGGCGTGACGTTTGGCATACTCTTTTTCGCACCCCTTCTTGAGGTACATCTTAAATGCAAATCTTTTCATAATGATGTTTTATTAAATGTATTTATATTAAGGTGAATAACTTTTCGTTGCTCAAACACGTGGGTAGACGCATAACTGATGTTTACAGCGCGGCACGTTACTTGTGACTTTTAGAAGCAGCCAGAAGCTTCCTGAGCTCTTTTTCGGTTATCATGATGATGGTGCCATGCTTCTGTCCCTTGGGCACTGATACGGTATCGGTGAGCGGCGTGAAGTGTCTGAAGTCGGTGGTAGATACGGCATCGTAACGATATTGCTTGTAAACGTCGAAGTAGATGAGCCATCGTCCCTGAGCCTTTATGCAACAGGGACCTTCTGAGTAGGTGGGCGCAAAGGTGTCAGAGCGGTCTGTGAATGGGCCGTAAGGCGAAGAGCTGAAGGCACAGAAAAGGTTACTGAAGCCGGGCTTACGGTTATCTTTGGCTATCAGCACATAATCGTGGCTGGCCCTTTTCATCAAGAAAGCATCAATACAGTTGAATCCCGGATCGTAATAAAGTCGGGTAGGGGAGAATGTCTTGAAGTCTCTTGTTGTTGTGTAATACAGTCTCAAACTGGTGTTGGTGCCCATTTTGTCGGCACTGGTCTTGCGTTCGTCTGGTATGTCTGACGACCATATAATGAGAAATTGCTTTTGTTCGTCATCATAAAACAGCTCAGGCGCCCATACGCAGTTGGTCACAGAGTCGCCCATAACTTCTATTTCACGCTGCTCACTCCAGTGAATCAAGTCTTTTGAGCAGGCGTATCCGAATCCTTTTGAGCCTTGCCATGCCGTGGTCCACACCAGATGGTAAGTACCGTCTGGACCTTGTGCCAAGCTGGGGTCGCGCATCATGTGCTGTGGATAGAACTTGGCTGTTTCGGCTTTCTTTGCTCTATAGTCATAATAAGGCTTGTCGTTGCCCACTTCAGGGCGCAGAAAAGAGCCCGGGATGCTGTCCCAGTGAAGGGCGTCACGGCTGTAAAGAAAGTGTAGGCCGTCTAATGCGGGCTCCCTATGTCCTGTAAAAAGATACACACTCTTGGCACCATGCTGCGTGGTTGTGGCATACATGTGTGGCAGAGAGAATAAAGCTAAGAGCAGCAGTATATATTTTTTTGTCTTCATTTTAAGTAGATGATTTTTAAGTAATTAAGAGTTTGTCCTTATTCAAAGTCGTCGTCCAGATGGTCTTTATATCTCTGTGTGTCGTAGTCGTGCAGAGCTATCTGTCCCACGATATAGGCTGCCAGTTCTTCTGAAGACAGGGTTATGGTCTTATCTACGGTTATTCTTTTGGCAGCCAAGTCACTCAACGCTCCCAGATGGGTATTGGTAACTGCCACTCTACCGCTGAGTCTCTTCACTTCGATGTTAGTGTCGAAGTAGCTGAAGGTGGGAGTTGCTTCAGCAAGTTGGTCGAAGGTATCTGCCAACTCTTTTTGGTAGGCAGATGCCTCAGGGTATAATTGTTGGGCTTTGGCTAAAACTTCTTCTCGGCTTACGCTCTTGATGAGTTCTTTCAAGTTCATTTTCTTTGATTTAGATTGTTTGTTCACATGACTCATGTCCTAAAAATCGTCCAACATATTGGCATTGTGACGTGCAAAGCCTGCCGCATCAACAAACTCAACATGTGTAGACCAATGATAGGGATAGTCGGTTAAGTCTGCATTACACATCAGATAACAAACGATAATTCCCACTGGAGTGGTCACGGTAAAGGTGGGATTGTTGTTGTTATCTGTGCTTTCCTTGGTGCTTTCCTCGCCATATTTCATCTCCAGCAGAGTCTCTAAGTTCTCCTGCTCATCGGCTGCCATCTGCTTGGTAAGTCCTTCATAAAAGACTTTCGCACTATATACCTCCTTGTCTTTTGTGTCATAATAAGCCACAACATTGCCTGCTCTTCCGGCGAAGATGCCCTTAAAGAACCTCTTTCCAACAGGCAGCTGCTTGTTGATAAGCTTTTGTGCAACAAAGCCTTTACTCTCAAGTTGAGTTTGAAAGTGCTCTATCGTTCCGCATAAGGGTATGCCTGCAAACTTCATGTGGCTTGTTTGAGCGTTCAAAGAGAGCGTCAGAAAGAAGAAGATCAGTGCAATGTGATTTCTTGTCATGGTGTTTTTGAAGATGTAAGGTGCAGTATATAAAGACTAAGATGCTTGCTTCTATTTGCTCAGATGTCCGTAAAGAGGGGATGAGGCCGGCACTTGGGGCACAGGTCTGGTCCCTAAGTGCCGACTTAAAGATTACTTTTTCTTCATTCCTGTGTATGCCTTGTTCAGCCCCTTCACCACGTCGTTTGTGATGTCATAAGCCTTGTCGGCATAAAGAATGGTGTTTACCATGCCACCCTTCATCAGTATATAAGAATATTTCTTGTCCTTGTTGTAAGCCTGAATGAAGTGTTCCACGCTGTCGTTGAAGGCCTTCTGATACTTAGCCTGCTCCTGCGCAAACTCGTTCTTCAGCCGTTGCTCCAACTCCTGGCCCTCATTGGCCTGCTGCTGTATGCCAGCCTGCAACTGCTGAGCCTGCTCTTGAGTGTATTTGTTGGCCCTGGCATTCTGCATAAAGTTGTTATAAGCCTGCTGCAGAGCCTGCTGCTTAGCGCTCAGAGTCTTGCTGATGTTGGCGTTCTTGGCGTTAAGCAACTTCTCGATGTCCTTTGAGAACTGATACTGGCTGGAGATAGAGTCAACCTCAACGTAGGCTATCTTCTGTCCTCCCACCTGCTCGCTGTCTTGTACAGGCTTTTCGGCAGTGTCGTTCTGCTTGGGTTGGTTGTTGCATGCCACAAGTGACATGGCGGCCACTACGGCCAATGCCGCTGTCTTAAATGACTTTTTCATTGTTCCTTATATTTTAAGTTTTTTGTTTCCTCATTCTTTTATCTCTCCGCAGGCTCTTGCTTCACGGTCTTGGTCAAGCACACAACCTATGTGCTCCTTGCGCAGCCTGGCATTGTCCTTCACGTGTTGCGATTTCATCTTGCCGTTCTTGACAAGAATAACCCGCACACTCAGCAAAGCCACAGCTATAGCAATTATTAACACGGAGAGGAGTACGTTTTCTGCCATTTTTACTATCTTTGCATTCAGTTACCCGTGCAAAGGTAATGTATTTTAGAGTAAACACAAAATAAAAAAGAGAAAAATGGCAAACAAAAACCTTGAACCTGCTCTTGTATTTGAGCAGTTTGCTAAAATCAATGCTATCCCTAGGCCCTCAAAGCATGAGGACAAGATGATAGCTTACTTACGTAACTTCGGTGAAAGCCGTGGCTTGGAAACGAAAGTAGACGAGACCGGCAACGTGCTCATACGCAAGCCTGCCACAAAAGGCATGGAAAACAAGCCCACAGTGGTGCTGCAGAGCCATATGGATATGGTATGCGATAAGTTGGTTGACGTTGACTTTGACTTCTATAAAGACCCCATTCAGACTTATGTTGACGGCGATTGGCTCCGCGCAAAGGGCACAACATTGGGCGCCGACGACGGAATTGGAGATGCTATAGAGTTGGCTTTACTAGACTCAAACGACATAGAGCACGGACCACTAGAGTGTGTCTTCACCGTAGACGAGGAGACGGCACTCACTGGAGCATTCGGCATGAAACCCGGTTTTATGACGGGAAAGTATCTCATTAACCTCGATTCTGAAGACGAAGGCCAGATCTTTGTGTCTTGTGCCGGAGGCATCAACACTGCCGCTACCTTTACCTTCAAGAGAGAAGAGGCTCCCAAAGACTACTTCTTTATGCAGGCTTCTGTAAAGGGACTCAATGGTGGACACTCTGGTGACGACATCAATAAGAAGCGTGCCAATGCCATCAAGGTTATCGGTAGATTCCTCTATATGGAGCAGGATAAGATGGACTTGAAGCTGGTCGAATGGAATTCGGGCAAGATGCATAATGCCATACCTCGTGATGGTAAGGTGGTGATTGCTGTTCCGGCTGATAAGAAGGAAGAAGTGAAGGCCGACTGGAACCGCTTTGCCGCTGCTGTGGAAGACGAGTTCCACGTTACCGACACACACATGCACTTCGCCCTTGAGTCTGCTCAAGGCAGCAAAGTACTTTCTAAGGCTGTTTCAACCAACCTCATCCGTGCTATTCAGGCTCTGGACAACGGCATTCTTGCCATGTGTCAGGATGAGGCTTTGGCACAGATGGTAGAGACATCAAGCAACGTGGCAAGCATATCCACAACAGAAGACAAGATAGAGGTGGTGTCGAGTCAGCGGTCTAACGTTATGAGCAACCTCACCAATATGTCTAATTCTGTAAAAGCTTGCTTTGAATTGGCTGGCGCACAGGTCGTACAGAGCGATGGCTATCCTGCTTGGAAGATGAATCCCAACAGTGAGCTGGTGAAGATAACGGTTGAGGCCTATAAGGAGCTGTTCCACAAAGATCCCGTCGTAAGGGGTATACATGCCGGTCTGGAGTGCGGATTGTTCTCCGAAAAATATCCTCACATGGACATGGTGAGCTTTGGTCCAACCCTGCGTGGCGTCCATACCCCCGATGAGTGTCTATACATTCCTACAGTGAAAATGGTGTGGGAGCACCTGCTTCTTGTTCTCAAGAAGATAGACTAATTTTAAGGACTGTTAGCCACTAACAAGCTTAATAATATTCCGCGCGCTTTCAGTGGTTGTGAAGAGCAATCCCTGGCGCACGGAATTTTGTTTATAGGATTACTTTGTAGCAGTGCTCCATCAAATTAATTTCTTGTAACTGTGCGGCGTTTTGGAGAAAGAAGCACCCTTAATATTCTAACTGTGTGAGCACGAAACCATTGTGCAGCAATGATTGTTACCAAACAACTGGTGATAGTCCATCTAGATGATGCTAGGTGGGCGATGAACTTCACCGCTGATGATGGCGGTTGCTATGACGAACCTTCTCGGATGAATGAAGCAAGTTGAAAACAAAATTGATCTAATAAATTTCTATAAATCAGTTGGAGAATAAGAATATTTTTCTTAACTTTGAAATCAGAGTCGTCTCATTACGATTAGTTTAACGGAGAGCATGTGGCTACTTTCTGGCTCCGGTTCTGAAGCCACAGGCCGCAGGACGGCTCCCAGTGCGAATTCGTTTCTCCTTTGTCTCACATGTGCTGCCAAAGCAGGTGGTGGATGGAAAGAAAAGATGCGCCATCGTTAGCCAATAGTAAATGATCTATGCAACAATGGTCCTCATCACTTTCCTGGTATGCGTTATAGGTATACTATAATAACGTGAGTTCGATGAATT
>DLDC01000222.1 GCA_002480935.1 Prevotella sp. UBA7782
CTTTATATTTCGTTACAAATTACTTATTTTTTAGCATTCATAACCAGCTCTTGTGTATCGCGTGCGATGACGATTTCCTCGTCGGTGGGCACAACCCACACGTCTACCTTAGAGTCAGGAGCCGAAATCTTGGTTTCTGTTCCGTGCACCTTCTTGTTCAGTTCCTTGTCAAGCTTAATGCCCAAGAACTCCAGTCCGTCGGTAGTACCCTCGCGCATGGAGGCTTGGTTCTCGCCTACGCCGGCCGTAAACACAATGACATCCACGCCGCCCAGGGCAGCTGCGTAAGAGCCGATGTACTTCTTGATGCGATAGTTGTACATAGTCAGAGCCAGTCTGGCCATCTTGTTGCCCTCTTGTGCAGCCTTCTCCACGTCGCGCATGTCGCTAGACACGCCGCTGATGCCCAGCACGCCGCTCTCCTTGTTCAGGTAGTCGGCCATCTCCTGGGGCTGCTTGCCCAGCTTCTCCATGATATACGTAACGGCAGAGGGGTCTATGTCGCCCGAGCGCGAGCCCATCATCACACCGGCAAGCGGTGTAAGACCCATGGATGTGTCAATCACCTTGCCGTCTTTAATGGCAGCCAGCGACGCGCCGTTGCCTATGTGGCAGGTAATGATTTTCAGGTCCTTAATGTCCTTACCCTCCAGTTCGGCCACGCGATGTGACACGTAGCGGTGGCTCGTTCCGTGGAAGCCGTAGCGGCGCACGTGATATTTCGTGTACAGCTCGTAAGGCACGGCATAGAGATAAGCATAGTCGGGCATGGTGCTATGGAAGGCGTTGTCGAACACTGTTACCTGTGGTGTGTTGGGCATGAGCGCGTCTACAGCCCTGATGCCTTTCAGGTGGCCGGCGTTGTGCACGGGAGCCAGGTCGCAAAGGCTCTCAATGCCGTCTTCCACTTCCTTGGTTACGATGCACGACTTCTCGAATAAGTCGCCGCCCTGCACGATGCGGTGGCCCACGGCATCTATCTCGTCAAGGCTCTTGATGGCGCCTATCTCGGGGTCGAGCAGCACCTCAAACACCAGTGCTACGCCCTCCTTATGAGTAGGCAGGTCGCGCATAATCTTCTTTTTCTCGCCATTGGGCAGTTTCACGTTGATAAATGCGTTGTCTATGCCTATGCGTTCTACACCACCCTGTGCCAGCACGCTCTCGTCCTTCATGTCGTAAAGCTTATACTTGATGGATGAGCTGCCGCAGTTTAAAACCAATATCTTCATTTCTCTGTTATTGTTTTCCTATTGTTTCTTGTTTGTTACGGTTATGCCTTCTTGGCGTCTTGAGCCTGGCATTCGGTGATGGCCACCATATAGTATATGTCGTCTACAGAGCAGCCACGGCTCAGGTCGTTCACCGGACGTGCTATACCCTGCAGGATGGGGCCTATGGCAATGGCTCCGCCCAGGCGCTGCACCAGCTTGTAGCCGATGTTGCCAACCTCCAGGTTGGGTGCTATGAGCACGTTGGCCTTGCCTGCTATGTCGCTGCCCGGAGCCTTCTTGGCTGCCACGGTGGGCACCAGGGCAGCGTCGGCCTGCAGTTCGCCGTCTACCTTCAGCTCAGGATAGTTCTCCTTAGCCAGCTTGGTGGCGTCCAGCACCTTGTCTATGATATACACGCTCTTGCCCGTAGCCTTGTCTTTAGCGTCCTTGGCAGAACCCTTTGTAGAGAAGCTCAGCATGGCCACGCGGGGCTCAGCAAAGCCAGCCACGCTCTTGGCGGTCTGCGCCGTGGTGTAAGCTATCTGTGCCAACTGGTCGGCTGTGGGGTTAGGAGTGACGGCCACGTCGCCCATCACCACAACACCGTTTTCGCCATATTGCTTCTCCTTGCTGATGAGCAGCATGGCACCCGATACGCATGTGATGCCCGGAGCGCACTTGATGATTTGCAGTGCGGGGCGCAGCGTGTCGCCTGTGGTTGAGAGGGCACCCGAAATCTGTCCGTCGGCATCGCCAGTCTTGATGATCATGCAGCCCAGATAGAGGTTGTTCTTGGTCACCAGTTCGCGGGCTTGCTCAATGGTCATGCCCTTTTTCTTGCGCAGTTCGGCCAGCAGCTCGGCATATTCCTCGCTCTTGGGGTTGTTCATCGGGTCTACGATAGTAGCCTTGTCGATGTGAGAGAGTCCCCACTCAGCAGCCTCCTTGCGTATGTTGTCAGGATTGCCAATAAGGATGAGGTTAGCCAGATCGTCGGCCAGAACTTTGTCTGCTGCCCTAAGGGTGCGCTCCTCTTCAGCTTCGGGGAGCACGATGCGCTGCTTGTCAGCTTTAGCACGCGCCACAATTTGCTCTAATAAGTCCATAATTTGTATTTAGTATATTGAAAATTAGCAGTGTTTGTCACACTTTGCAAAAGTACAAAAAATAATCTGCATAGTTCGGAATATAACGGATAAAATTTCTAAAATTATTGGCTTTCAGCGCATTTGGGGCATGGCTTGCGCGGTGTCATGACATTCCGCAATTTTTATGCGAATAATCTTTACAGTTGTTTGCACGATTTGTGTAATTTTTCTTCTTGCTTTTCAATCTTGGTGTTCTTCTTTTTCTTCATTCTGGAAAAATGCTTTTTATAACCTGTTTTAGCCCAAAAAGGCGTGTAAGACAAATTATAATACAATGTAAAATAATTTATATTACGACACAAAATAAGCTATATTTGCACCCGTTTTCCTTGCTTTTGACTTTTATTAGTCCACTTTTCGCAATGGTTCTAGGTGTTAACAAGATTTTTGTTTCGATAAATCGGTATTTAACGAAGATGTATGCGAACATTTAAGATATTTAAAAGATGATTTTGACAATATGTTAGCTACGCCTTAGGTTTCATGGGCTTATAATGCAAATATTGCGACAAAAACTTTTATTTTGTGAATTAAAGTGATAACATATAGGAAATTTTGCGATAAAAGAAACAGAAAAACATACTTTACTTACATTTGTTTTTCATAAATTTGCACAATAAAAGCGTAATCTAAATAGTCTTTCTGATGACAAGCAACGACGAAATACTCTTTAAAAAGGTGGAGTCAGTGATACTGAAGCATAAGCTTTATCTCCGGCATGACATGTCGAGGACACTGTTAGACTCTTATGTACATATCCCGAAAAACAAGTTCGCTCCGTTGTTCCGTGCTTGCTCAGGAAAGTCTTTCCCCGATTATATCAACAGCCTGCGGTTGGATTACGCTGCCAAGCTGCTCGTTGATTATCCCAAATACAAGATAGAAGGTATAGCCAGAGACTGTGGCATACCCGTTACTCAAACCTTCTATCGTCTGTTCCAGGCCAAGTTTGGCGTGACGCCTAAAGAATATCGCAACCGCAACTGCGTCACACCGTCATCTCATGAGTAAGAATGCTCTCCAACTGTTCGGCTGAGAGCCTGAGCTGAAACTCGCCTTTGATGGCCACGCTGATGCGTCCCGTCTCCTCAGACACCACAATGGCAATGGCGTCTGACGCCTGCGAGATGCCCATAGCGGCGCGGTGCCTCAGTCCGAGCTCCTTGGGTATGTCTTGCTTATGGCTTACGGGCAGGATGCAACCGGCTGCCTTGATGCGCTTCTTGCTGATAATCATGGCTCCGTCGTGCAGCGGCGAGTTCTTGAAGAAGATGTTTTCAATGAGCCGTTGGTTGATATTGGCGTCTATCAAGTCGCCTGTGTCTACTATATCATCCAGCGGCGCGGCCCTCTCAATGACGATGAGCGCGCCCACTTTGTTCTTGCCCATGCTCATACATGCCAGCACCAGAGGCATGATGGCCTTTTTGTCGGCCTCAGCATTGTCGTCTTCGCGAAAGAACTTGAGCAGTGACCGAAAGTGCTGATGGGCTCCCAGGGTGTAGAGAAAATGGCGTATCTCTTCCTGGAAGAGCACGATGAGTCCTATCACACCCACAGAGACGAGCTTGTCGAGAATGCTGCCCAGCAGCCGCATCTCAAGTACTTGGCTCACAAACAGCCATACCAGCACGAACACCATGATGCCTATGAAGACATTCAGTGAGCGTGATTCTTTCATCAGGCGGTAGATGTAGAAGAGCATCAGCGCCACAAGGAAAATGTCGATAAAGTCTTTTATGCCGAATTCAAAAAACATGCTATTGGGTGTTAAGGGTTATGCGGTAGGGCTGTCTGGTCTTATGCTTGCAGCATTTGGCCTACGATGGTTGTTGCCTGCACGGCTTCTTTCACGTCATGCACGCGCAGAATGCTGGCTCCCTTGAGCAGCGACAGCGTGTTGACAACCGTTGTTCCGTTGAGGCTCTCGTTGGCTGTGATGCCCAGCAACTGGTGTATCATGCGTTTGCGGCTCATGCCCACCAGGATGGGCAGGCCGAAAACCTGCAGCTTGTCCATGTTGCGCAGCACCTCATAGTTTTGCTTTACGTCTTTGCCGAAGCCAAACCCGGGGTCGAGGATGATGTCCTTGGCCTTCAGGTCGCGCAGCTCCTGCACCTTGCGGGCAAAGGTCATGCAGATGTCGCGCGTGTTGCTGTCCAGCGACATCAGTATGTAGGGCACCTGAAGTTGTGCCACTGTGCCGAACATGTCGGGGTCTGCGCCGCACGCCACGTCGTTGATGATGTCCACGCCATAGTGCTCCACGCACTCGCGCGCTATGCTTGCGCGAAACGTATCAAGCGACACCACCGCGTCGGGCTCAGCCTCTCTCACAATGGGCAGGGCCTTGCGCAGGCGCTCCATCTCTTCTTCTTCGGTGCAGACGTCGCCTCCGGGGCGCGTGGAGCACGCTCCCACGTCTATCATCTTGCCGCCTTCGGCTATAATTTGGTGCGCTCTTTTTGCGATTTCATCGGCAGTTTGCACTCTGCTGGCAGCGTAAAAAGAGTCTGGGGTAGCGTTGAGAATGCCCATGACCACGGGCTCGCGGAGAGAGAAAAGCTTTCCGCGAATGTTTAGAGTATAGTCGTTAAAAGGTTTCATACGGGCAAAGTTAATCATAAAAGAGCAATTCGAAAGCCCTGAAAGGTAATTATTTGACAAAGAGATATTTTTTTTAACATATTCTGATAGGGCTCGCGGCCACTTCCATACGAACGGATGTGGCGTCCGGGTGCAGCGCACAAACCTTTACCGGCGGTGACAAGGAATGGGGTGAAAAGCAGAAAAAGGCGCCGGCGCATTTTGTTTTGTTAGAGGATTACTGTAACTTTGCAGCAAAAACTACACAGTGATATGAATGCAACAGACATTTACGAGATTTACAAGCAGCACCCCGTGGTGACCACCGACAGCAGGGTGTGCCCTGAGGGCAGCATCTTCATCGCGCTGAAGGGTGCCTCGTTTGATGGCAACCGCTTTGCCGCATCGGCCTTGGAAAAGGGATGCAGCTATGCTATTATCGATGAAAAGGACTATTTTGTGCCCTCCGACAGCCGCTACATACTGGTAGACGACGCGCTGGTGGCTTATAAGGAACTGGCCAGAGAGCATCGCCGACAGTTCGCCATTCCCGTGGTGGGCATCACGGGAACCAACGGCAAGACAACAACCAAGGAACTTGTGTCGGCCGTGCTGGGCAAGAAATACAACGTGCTCTACACAGAGGCTAACTTCAATAATGACGTGGGTGTGCCCAAAACGCTGCTCAGACTGGCTCCGGAGCATGAGATTGCCGTGGTGGAGATGGGCGCCAGCCATCCGGGCGACATCAAGAAGCTGGTGGAATATGTTGAGCCTACGTGCGGACTCATCACCAACGTGGGGCGCGCTCACTTGTTGGGCTTCGGCTCTTTTGAGGGGGTGAAGCGCACAAAGGGTGAGCTTTACGACTTCTTGAAGGCGCACAACGGACTCGTGTTCCTCAATGAGAGCAACGAAAACCTTGTAGCCATGGCGCGCCAACGCGAGCTGTCACGCATAGAGAGCTACGGCACGGGCGATGACGGACGCGTGCATGGCACCGTGACGAGCTGCGCGCCGTTCCTCAAGTTCAGCTGGGGCGTGGAGGGCGAACCGCAGGTTTATGAGGTGCAGACACAACTCATCGGCGCTTATAACATCGACAACATGCTGGCAGCTATTGCCGTTGGTCTGCACTTCGGCGTGGCTCCTGCGCAGATAAACGAGGCTTTGGAGGGCTATAAGCCCAGCAACAACCGCTCGCAGCTCACTGTGACGGCGCACAACAAGCTCATCGTGGATGCCTATAACGCCAACCCTACAAGTATGCAGGCTGCTTTGGCCAACTTCCGTGACATGCAGGTGAGCCCCAAGATGGCCATACTCGGCGATATGAAGGAGCTGGGCGACGTGTCGGCCGAGGAACATCAGAAATTGGTGGATGCCATCTCCGCCTGCTCGTTGGATGAGGTATGGCTGGTGGGCAGCGAGTTTGCCAAGACGCAATGCCCCTTCCGTAAGTTTAATGATGTGGAGGAGGTGAAGAAGGCCATAGCCGAAAACCGTCCGGAAGGCTATTACATATTGATAAAAGGCTCTAACAGCATCAAGCTTTTTGAGCTTCCTCAAATGCTGTAGCAATAGTGGCGACTGCCTTTCGGGCCATGATATAATGGCACGTGATAAATTATTTGATTAAAAAATGCACGTGTTTCAGAAAATTAATGTACCTTTGCAGTCGCTATTAAAGGCTTCGGGATTTAGCGCAGTTGGTAGCGCACTACGTTCGGGACGTAGGGGTCGGGCGTTCGAGTCGCCTAATCCCGACAGTATCTGAAAGAGGAATGCTAAAAAAGTGTTCCTCTTTTGCTGTTTATACCCCTCGGTCTCTGGGCCAAATGCCGCCTCTTTTGAAAAGTAGTGGCCGTGCCTTGTGCCGGCCAACACTAGGCTTGGACGATGCTCTGATGTCCAGGCACCAACGAACATTCAATGACATCCCATGCAGGGGCGGCCCTTTGTGGCCGTCCGCAAACTTGTTCAGCATTCAACAACAAAGGGATATGCTCTATACATCGGTCTTCATCCCGCACTGGATGTTCTTTACAATCGATTGGCGCACGCTGCTTGTTGGCCGTTACAAGGTGCGGTCACTACAAATGGGTGTGTTTGGCGCGACATTATTACGATCGTTGGTGCGGATGGACCTAAAGGGTCGCACTCTGCATCGAGTGTTGATTGGATGAACAAGGATGTGGATGCTCCACGGAGTGCCCCCTACATGAAATAAATGTCCCAATGCTATTAAACCACACTCAACTTGTAGGGACGCGCCGTGGCGCGTCCACAAGCGAAGAGCGCGCAATGCCATGCCAGACGATACGCCTATGGCGCACGCTGGCAGAATAAAAAAAACAATGACTTGAATGCCATTGCTTTTCTGTTGTCCGCCGTTTTGGAGGCAATATTATTCGCTAGTCAGCTGAAAAGCTACTTATAGTTTACCTTCTTGCCCTAAGCGGCTGACTGCGTAAGCGTCTTCTTGCGCCCTGCCACCATGGCCATTAGGCACAGTCCATAGCCGGAGAACAAGATGAAAAATGCCAGTTCGTAAGGCAACAACGCTCTGTCGAAATGGATGATGAGCATATTGCAGAGGAACATAACTCCGAAGGCATCCATCAGTTCAATAAAGAGCCGATGCGTTTCACGGCCGTGTGCAAGTTGAAGGTACAATCCCCACAATGCAACTACAAGTCCAGCGCCCATGAGTATGTCGGTCGTCATTCCCGTTCTGAATAACTTTGCATAAGCATAAGTCACGCTAACCAGCGTCAGTAAGGCAAAGGCAGAGCTGGCAAGCATTAAGCTTTTAGCGTCATCGCCTGCTTTGGGCTTCTCTGCTTCTGAGGTATATATCTTCCGTAATATCGCATCAGCCAGTGGAACAACCAAGAGTATGAGATGCCAAAACGCGTTGCTGTACATGGCGTATAACATCAGCACTGCACCCACCAGGATGAGGTCGCCAGCCCAGCCAAAGCTGGGCACGGTGCTTGTGCCCTTGCCTTGCATGCTCCAATATACCGGGATGGTTACTAGCAGTGCGAAGGGCAGCCACGTTATGGAGGGTTGCATAAAGAAAAGAATGGGTACGTAAACCATGAACACGATGGTCATCAGAATCATTAGGTTGCGGTTGTGCTTTTGAACTTTTGACGTAATGAGTGATTTTTGGTTTTGATGTATATGTTTGCTCGTACAAAGATATAAATAAATTTACAATATGACCAAATGAGACTAGTAATAAACGACAATGTATTATTATAAAATAACAAAAAACGCCTTTTCGTTATATTTCTTAACAAATATGCTCATAACCCAAAGCATTCGGCTGTTAGATGCATCCTTTGTATGGGTGAGATGTGGGTGAGATGTGGGTGAGATGTCGCAAGGCTTCTGTGGCTTTCTAACTTGTTATGCCTTAATTACTTAACAGATGGGTGGAATGGGTGGGATAGAAATTAAGGTGAAATGCAGTTGACGTGACAAAATAGTGTGTTGGCGGTTTGTTGTCTTCAGTATATATGAAATCTCAGAGCCTTTGCCGTGATGCTGTCACACCCTTCCCTGTTCCCTGTAGCTATAATATCGTCCGTCGGTAATGATGACATGGTCTAGGAAGTAGATGCGCATAATGTCGCACGCCTTCTGTACGCGCTGTGTCAGTTTGTCGTCTAAGGTGCTGGGCTTGGTGTTGTTGCTGGGGTGGTTGTGGCAAAGTGCCAGTATGGTGGCGTTGCGTAGCAGAGCCTCCTTCATGATGATGCGTATGTCTACTGCTGTTTCTGTTATACCTCCGTGCGATATGCGTTTGGCCTCGATGAGCTTATAGTTTTGGTTCATGAGCAGTATCCATGCTTCCTCAACATCGAGATCCTGCATACGCGGGTGCATATAATTATAGATGTCTGTGGCAGAGCCCAGGTCGGTGCGCTCTTCAGCTTTCTCCCGTGCCCGTCGCTTGCCCAGTTCGCAGGCAGCAAGAATGGTTATGGCTTTGGCCGGGCCTATTCCGTTGTAGCGCTCCAAGTCGTCGATGCTCATCTTGCCCAGCGTGTTCAGGTTGTTATGACAGTCGTTGAGCACCTTCTTCATCAAGTCTACGGCACTCTCCTTTGCGCTGCCAGAGCCTATGAGTATGGCCAGCAGCTCGGCGTTGCTGAGGTTCTCGGCTCCGTTGGCCTCCATCTTCTCGCGTGGTCGGTCTTCGGCAGCCCATTCGTTGATACTGAGTTTTGTCATGGCTGGTTACTTGTGAAGGATGAAAGTCTACTTGTAGAAGTTATTCTGAAAGGCAGAATATTCGCCTTTCTTCCTCACGCAGCGTTTCCACCAGGCGTTGATGAAGCCCGTGCCGTAGCCTATCAGCTGTGTGAAGGCGGCGGCTATGCTAAGCAGTCCTATCTTTGCGCTGGCATATTTGATGGCGGAGTCGAAGAAGATGAGGCCGCTGTATAGCAGCAAGGGCATGAGAGCGAAGATGCTGATGGCCGCTCCAATAAGTTGTGCTTGAGGGTTGCCGTGATAATAGGCGATGTGGGCCAGTCCTGCGATGAACAGAAGCGTGAGCAGCCCTACGCCCAACGTGAACACAGCGGGCAGCAGATGTACCAGCTTCAGGCTTTCGGGATACTTCTTATATAGATTGATGCGCGCGATGCCTGAGTTGTAAACCTGTCTGAAGAACTTGTGAAAGTCGGTGCGTCTCTTATGCCATACCCATGCTCCGGGAAACAGTCTGCACTTGCAACCTGCCTTGAAGATGCGTATGGAGAAGTCGATGTCTTCGCCGAAGCGCATGTCGCTGAAGCCTCCCAGCTTTCGGTATACATCGGCTTTGATGCCCATGTTGAACGAGCGTGGATAGAATTTGTCCAGCTTCTTCTTTCCTCCTCTAATGCCACCCGTAGTGAAGAAGGACGTCATGGAGTAGGAGATGGCCTTCTGCTTGTCCGTAAACGACTCGTGTGCGCGGTCTGGTCCTCCGAAAGCATCGGCCGGTTGGCGGCTCAGCTCGTTGTCTACGGCGCTCAGATAGCCCTTGGGCAGCACCACGTCGCTGTCTAATATGATGAGATATTCGCCTTTTGCTCTTTCGGCGCCATAGTTTCTGCTTTGTCCCGGTCCGCTGTTCTCCTTATAATAATAATGTAGGTTGAGTTCTTTCTCGTATGTCCGGCACACGTCCAGGCAGCGCTTGGTAGAGCCATCCTCTACGATGATGACCTCAAAGTCTTTATATAACTGTCCGGTCAGGCTGTCTAGCAGCTCTCCCACCTCTTCGGGGCGGTTAAAAACAGGAACGATGATGCTATACTTCATGTGTTGCTAAGGCGTTAAGATATGCTTTTCAGGCTTTATATAAGTCATTATGAAAAACAAAAGGGGCGGGTATATGCTACCTGCCCTTTTGCTTTATGTTGTGATGTTATGCGTTTACGCGGCCCAGATAGCTTCCGTCGCGTGTGTCAACCTGTATGGTCTCGCCCTCGTTGATGAAGAGGGGCACACGCACCTCAACGCCAGTCTCCAGTGTTGCGGGCTTTGTAGCGTTTGTAGCGGTGTTGCCCTTTACGCCCGGCTCGCTGTGTGTCACTTTCAGAGTGGTCTTAACGGGCATCTCGGCAGAAAGGATTGTGCCGTCAGAAGTGTCTGTAACAACGTCTACCACGTCGCCTTCCTTCATGAACTCAACGCCTGTTATCTGAGACTTTGGGATAGGAATTTGCTCGTAAGTTTCCTGATTCATGAAGATATAACCCGTAGAATCTTCGTACAGATACTGATAAGGACGATGCTCCACGCGCACGTCATCGAGTTTGAAACCAATCTGGAAGGTGCGCTCCAGTACGCGGCCGTCGGCAACGTTCTTCAGTTTGGTGTTCATCACCGTGTTGCCCTTGCCTGGTTTGCGATGCTGAAAGTCGATACATCTCCAAATACCACCATCCATTCGGATGCATGTTCCAATCTTGATTTCCTGTGAGTTAATCATAATTTGCTTATATATAATTTGTTACTTAATATCTATGGAGTGCTGCTAAGCGGGTGCAAAGTTAAGGAAAAAATAGAAAAAAACATAAAATAAAGCACTAAAAATAGCTTAATTCTTGGCTGTTTGAAAAAGAATATGTAATTTTGCAGCCCAAAGTACGGAAATAACAATTAATAATTAAGTATAGACAATGAAAAGAACATTCCAGCCACACAACAGAAGAAGGGTGAACAAACACGGCTTCCGTGAGAGAATGGCAACAAAAGATGGCCGCAGAGTGCTTGCAGCACGTCGCGCTAAGGGCCGCAAGAAGCTTACTGTTTCTGATGAGCATCACGGCAAATAAGCCTTGATGTCCCCCCTGAAAATCAGGAAAGCGGAAAGAAGTAGAGTTTAAACTTTGCTTCTTTCCGTT
Source organism: Prevotella sp. UBA7782 (assembly GCA_002480935.1). The sequence continues at coordinate 11,362 of DLDC01000222.1, forward strand.
TTTTTATATACCTTTGTCGCCGTATAATATCATTAGAATAGTGAACGGAATGAGTGGAAACAGTTTCTTGAGAAAGTTTTTCAGCACCTATCTCTGGGGCAACATTTTCGCTATATTCATAGTTTTGTCTCTCTTAGCCATCAGCATTAAGTATGGCCTGGACGTCTATACACATCACGGAGAGTCTATCGTGGTGCCTAACATCATACACAAGCAGTATGACGATGCCGAGCAAATGATGGACGAAAGAGGGCTTACTATGGTGGTGAATGACACGGGATATGACAAGAAACTGCCCCCAGACTGCATCTTGGAGCAGTCGCCGGCCGGTGGAACACGCGTCAAGTCCACTCACACCATTTATGTTACCATCAACGCTTCGGCACCTCCTATGCTCACTATTCCGGACATCATAGACAACAGTTCGCTGCGTGAGGCACAGGCACAGTTGCTTGCCATGGGCTTCAAGGTGGGCGACCCACAGTATATACCCGGTGAGAAAGACTGGGTGTATGGCATCCTTGTTAATGGCAAGCCGGTGCAGGCAGGCGACAGGGTGTCGGCCGATGCTGTACTGGTTATTCAGGTGGGAGACGGCATGAGGCTGCCCTCAGACACCTCTGAAGTGAATGAGCCGGAATATGAATATATAGAGGTGCCCGACAAGCCGGACAACACGGACGATGAATATGCGCCCGATGACTATGATGACGAAGCCCTGCCCGACGAGGGTGACGAGGGCGGCGGTCAGCAACCCTCGGCCACGGGTAAGGAAAAGTCGGCCCAGGCCGCACCGGAGCCTAAGACGCAGAACACAGAGACACCCAAGAACTGACAAAGCACATGCCGATGCAAGACGATATAATGACCGATGACGAGCTGGATGAGCTTGAAGGTGGCAGTGACGGGCAGCTGTATGAGCATTTCCGTATAGAAGTAGACAAAGGACAGAAGCCGGTCAGGATAGACAAGTATCTTGCCGAATGCCTGCAACACTCCAGTCGCAATCGTATACAGAAGGCGGCTGATGCCGGATATATATATGTTGGCGGCCAACCTGTGAAGAGCAACTACAAGGTAAGGCCGCTGGATGTGGTCACGCTCATGCTCAACAGGCCTCCGCACGACAACACCATAGAGGCTGAGGATATTCCCCTTGACATAGTATATGAGGATGACGACGTGATGGTTGTCAACAAACCCGCCGGGCTGGTGGTGCATCCCGGAGCCGGAAACTTTCACGGCACGCTCATCAATGCTGTGGCCTGGCATCTGCGCGACCTGAAAGATTTTGACCCTAACGACCCTGAAGTGGGTCTCGTACATCGTATAGACAAGGACACCAGCGGTCTGCTTGTCGTGGCCAAGACACCCGATGCCAAGACCGGACTGGGCAAACAGTTTTTCAACAAAACCACTCACCGAAGCTATAATGCCCTGGTCTGGGGCAATCTCACCGAAGACGAGGGACGCATAGAGGGTAATATAGCCCGCGACCCGCGCGACAGGCTGCGCATGAAGGTGTTTGCCCCCGACTCCGGCATAGGCAAGCCGGCCGTCACCCACTGGCGTGTGCTGGAGCGCTTCGGCTATGTTACGTTTGTGGAGTGTGTGCTCGAGACGGGGCGCACCCATCAGATAAGAGCCCACATGCGCTCCATCGGCCATCCCCTCTTCGGCGATGAGCGATACGGCGGCACTGAGATACTGCGCGGACAACGCAGCAGCACCTATAAGGCATTCATCATGAACTGCTTCAAACTATGTCCGCGGCAGGCCCTGCATGCACGTACGCTGGGCTTTGTGCATCCCATCACGGGGCAGCAGATGGACTTTACCAGCGAGCTGCCTGCAGATATGAGCCAGCTGCTCAGCAAGTGGAGGGCTTACATCAGCGGCACTACCAATGATACTTTTGCAGAATAACATATTATCAAATCATCAGATATGAAAGAAATTAAGCGTACCATTGCCATCGTGTGTGGTGGCGATTCTTCAGAGCATGATGTGTCGATGCGCTCGGCACAAGGCCTTTATTCTTTTTTCGATAAAGAACGTTATGACGTATATATCGTCGACGTGAAAGGCCAGGACTGGCATGTTGATTTTCAGAACGGCACCACGGCACCCATCGACCGCAACGACTTCTCGTTCGAGAAAGACGGCAAGGCTGTAGTGTTCGATTATGCTTATATCACCATTCACGGACAGCCAGGCGAGAACGGCCCCATGCAGGGCTACTTCGACCTGATACATTTGCCTTACTCTACAAGTGGCGTGCTGGTTGAGGCCATGACTTTCGACAAGTATGTGCTCAACAATTATCTGCGTGGATTCGGCGTCAGGGTGGCTCCCAGCATCAGGGTGCGCCGCGGCGAAGAAGATCGTCTGACCGAGAAAGAAGTCATGGAGAAGGTGGGTATGCCGTGTTTCGTAAAGCCCACTGCCGACGGCAGCAGCTTCGGAGTGAGCAAGGTGAAGAACTGGGACCAGTTGGCACCGGCCCTGCGCACAGCTTTCATGGAGAGCAACGAGGTGATGATAGAGGGCTTCCTCGACGGAACCGAAATCTCGGTGGGCGTTTACAAGACGCGCCACAAGAGTGTTGTGTTCCCCGCTACCGAGGTGGTTACGAAGAACGAGTTCTTCGATTACAACGCCAAGTATAACGGTCAGGTGCAGGAAATAACTCCTGCGCGCCTCTCACCAGAAACCACAGAGAAGGTGAGAAAGGAAACCAGCCATATCTATGACATCCTTCATGCCAATGGCATCATACGCATAGACTACATCATCTCGAAAGACGCTCAGGGCAACGATCAGGTGAACATGCTGGAAATAAACACCACTCCGGGCATGACAGCTACCAGCTTCATACCCCAGCAGGTGCGTGCCGCCGGCATGGACATCAAGGATGTGCTCACCGACGTGGTAGAGAACCAATTTGAATAAGCCTATGAATACCCCCAAAGAGTTTGATGACATCAGGCCTTTTGAGCCTGAGGAGATGCCCGCAGCCTTCGACCGGTTGCTTGCCAACGATGGCTTCAGAAAGGTGCTGGCGTGGATATACCCCAACGTTCCGCTCGATGTGTTGAGCCAGAAGCTCAAGGCGTGCAAGACGCTCATGGACTTTCAGCTCAACTTTATCTACACCGTGGTGCAGAAAATCATGGATAAGGCGAGCCAAGGCTACGACATGGATGCCACAAATTTGGACCGTCAGGCCAACTACACCTTCATAAGCAACCACCGCGACATCGTTCTTGATGCGGCATTGCTTGACATGCTGCTGGTTGATAACCATTTCTCCACCACTTGCGAGATAGCCATCGGCGACAACCTTCTCTCGCTTCCATGGGTGAAGGATGTGGTGCGGCTCAACAAGGCTTTTCTTGTTCAGCGCTCATTGTCGCCCCGTGAGATGCTCTTTGCAAGCAAGCGGTTGTCTGAATATATGCATTATGCCATCTCTGTGAAGCACGAAAATATCTGGATAGCACAACGGGAGGGTAGGGCAAAAGACTCTAACGACCGTACGCAGAAGGCTATCCTGCAGATGATGGCCATGGGTGGAGAGGGCAGCATCGTTGAGCGGCTGCTGTCACTGCACATCGTGCCGCTGGCCATATCGTATGAGTTTGATCCCTGCGACTTTCTCAAGGCGAAGGAATTACAGCAAAGACGCGATACGCCCGACTTCCATAAAGGTCCCAACGACGACAATATCAGTATGCGCACGGGCATACTCGGCTTTAAGGGTCATGTGCATTACCACGCCGCCCCATGCCTGGACAACTTCCTGAAGCAACTGGATGGCAGCCTGCCTAAGAGTGAGCTGTATGCCAAGATATGCGGCCAGATAGACCGTGAGATACACTTGGGCTACAGGCTGTGGCCGTCTAACTATGCTGCCCTCGATATGCTGCATGGCTCAGACCGGCATTCCGCCCATTATACGCCTCAGGACAAGCTGGCATTCTGCAAGTATATAGACGGCCAGCTGGCCAAGATAGACTTGCCAGACAAGGATGATGAGTTCCTTAGACGCAGCATGCTCACCATGTATGCCTATCCTGCGGCCAACCAGTTGGCTGCTAAGAAGTAAGCGTAAGTGGGCTTTGCCCCGCCTGTTATAATGATAAATCCACCGCAGAATTTCGTTTGAAAGGGTTCTGCGGTGGATTTTATTTGTTTGACTGGCATGTATATC
>DLDC01000137.1 GCA_002480935.1 Prevotella sp. UBA7782
GCTCACTCCGCCCGGGCCTGAAAACCATGGCGAAGACGAGCAGAATGCCCAACCGTCTGACAGCACGCAGAGTGGTAAAGAAATGGAACTGGCTCTTGGCGTGCGCTTTGACAACGAGGAATATGTGTCGCTGCAGGCCTTCGGACAATATAAGCCCAAGGCCGACAAGCCGCTGGCTACGGCCCTTACGCTGAGACTTGGAAAGCGTATCATGGCTAAGGGGCTTGTGGAATGGGCGTTCCACCGCAACACGAAAAGTACGCTGAGCTACACTTATCGGCACAACGACATCTATACTTATCAGAAAGCACGACGACAATCTAATATTCTGTATAACCAGCATGAGGTGAACTGGAACGTAGCCGACTTCAATGTGCGCAACTTCAACGTGAAGTTGGGGGTGAAATACGATTTCTATAACTACAACGAAGTGCTGCATGGAAACGACGAGCGCCGGTGGTCTGGCAACCTGGAGCAAACACATCTGTGGAGCTACAACGCCTCTACGTCTTATAACTCTGAGGATAAATGGTACTTTCCTACGCGTGGTGCGGCCTTCAAGGCGGCTTATGCCTATTACACATCCAACCTTGTGAAGTATGATGACCACAGTGGCTACAGCGTGGTGAATGCCTTATGGAGAATGAACTTCGGTCTTACGCACAAGCTCACACTGCAACCTATGGTCTACGGAAGGCTGGTGTTCGGGCATAGCATGGAGCAGCGCACCGACGATAACGGCACTTACGAAACCAATGTGACGCCCTTGCCCCTGCTCAACGTGGTGGGCGGTAACGGCTTCCATAAGTATCTTGACAACCAGCAGCTGCCATTGGCCGGAGTGAATTATATAGAGGTGGCCGACAATAAGCTCGTCGCCATACAGATGAAACTGCAACAGCAGATAGCCGACAACAACTATCTGCTCTTCAAGGCCAGTGCAAGTGAGCACGCAGACAACCTCAGCAGCCTCCTCGACCATGGGCCTAAGATAGGCGTAGAGGTGGCCTACTATTACGATCTGAGCTTCCTTGGTCCGATAGGAGGCAGCTTCGGATGGAGCAGTCTTACCCATAAGCCCACGCTGTTCATTAATCTTGGCTATTCGTTTTAAATGCCTCCGGATGATAAAAACTTGCACACTGACAATATAAAGTGAGCAGAATGATAGCTAAAAGCGCAAAAAAGTGCTAAAAGTTAAGCGTTGCTGATGCGTGGGCTAGGCTTTTTGCGTATATTTGTAACAAGGAACAAAAGAACAGGAGAGAACTATGAAACAGAGAATAGTCATATCAAGGCACTTCAAGAGTGAACTGGCCAAAACACTCTCTGAAACAGAACACGACAGCATCTTCGTGCTTACAGACAGTAATACCTACAAGCTGTGCTGGCCCGTCATAGCTAAGTTTTTCACATTAAGGCATGCCCATGTCATCACTATTCCCTCCGGCGACAATCATAAGACACTGGAATATCTCACTAAAGTGTGGCTGGCTCTTGACGAGAACAATGCCACCAGACACTCATGCATGATAAACTTGGGTGGCGGAATGATAACAGATTTGGGCGGATTTGCTGCCAGTACGTTCAAAAGAGGCATCGACTTCGTTAATGTTCCCACCACGTTGCTTGCCATGGTGGATGCTTCGGTGGGCGGTAAGACGGGCATTAACTTCAATGGACTGAAGAATGAGATTGGCGTTTTCAACGATTCGAAGTTCGTTATACTTGATACGTCGTGGCTGAAGACGCTGGATAATGCCAACATAAGGTCGGGTTATGCCGAGATGCTCAAGCATTCGCTGCTCAGTAATGAAAAGATGTGGGCGCAACATATATCATTCGACTTGGCAACTCCCGACTTAAACCAACTCCCAGACATGGTGAAGGAGAGTGTAGCCGTGAAAGAACGCATCGTGAACAGCGACCCGCTTGAGCACGGTATGCGCAAGGCGCTGAACCTGGGACACACCGTGGGCCACGCCTTTGAGTCTTTCTCGTTCCGCAAGAACAACGGAAAGGGGTTGCTGCATGGCTATGCCGTGGCTTTCGGACTGGTGTGCGAGCTCTATCTGTCGGCCATTAAGACGGGCTTCCCAACCGATAAGATGCACCAGACGGTGAGCTTTATACGCGACAATTATGGCACGTTCGACATTACATGTGATGACTATGCCGAGCTCATCAGGCTCATGCACCACGACAAGAAGAACGTGGGACAGCACATAAACTTCACTCTTCTCTCTGACGTTGGCGGCATTCAGGTCAACCAGACTGCCACTGAGGAAGAGATAAAAGAGGCACTCGACTTCTTCAGGGAGGGCTGAGCCGAGTGCCACTCTGTTGCCTCAAGCGTCTATACGCTGTGCTATGAGGGGCGTGGTGTAGGCATAAGGAAGGTAGGCAAGTGACGGAATGGAGCGTGTGATGATGAGATTTGCCCGCTTGCCGGGTGTGATGCTGCCGTAAAGATGGGCCACGCCCATGGCCGCCGCGCCGTTTATGGTAACTGCATTCAGCGCCTCTTCCGGAAGCAAACGCATCTTGATGCAGGCCAGCGACATCACAAACTTCATGTCGCCGGATGGCGTTGAGCCCGGATTATAGTCGGAAGCGAGCGCCACGGCCAGCCCTCTGTCTATCATCTTTCGTCCTTTGGCGTATGGCATATTCAGAAAGAAGGAGGTTCCGGGCAGCAAAGTAGCGATGGTGCTAGATTGCTCTAGCAGGCTGATACCCTCATCGTCAGTGCTCTCCAAATGGTCTACCGACAGGGCATGATGGCGCAAAGCCACTTGCAAACCGCCTGTCACGGCGAGCTCGTCTACGTGTACCTTGGGCTTCAAGCCATACTTGTAACCTGCTTCCAATATTCTTTCTGTTTGCTCAGGAGTGAAGAATCCCTTGTCGCAAAACACGTCTATATAGTCTGCCAGTTGTTCTTTTGCCACTTTAGGCAGCATCTCGTTAACCACCAAATCAACATATTCAGCTTGTCTGCCCACATATTTGCGCCCCACGGCATGGGCTCCCAGAAAGGTGCTTACCACGTGCAGGGGTGCTGTTTCCTTGATGCGGCGAACCACACGCAGCATTTTCAGCTCGTCGGCAGTGCTCAGTCCGTAGCCGCTTTTTATCTCTACGCAGCCCGTTCCCTTGGCATGTATCTCGCGAATGCGGTTCATAGCCTGCTGGTAGAGACTGTCTTCAGAGAGCGAGTGAAGCAAGTCGGCTGAGTTAAGTATTCCTCCTCCGCGCCTGGCAATATCGGCATAGCTCATGCCCCGTATCTTGTCTACAAACTCTTGTTCCCTACTTCCGGCATAAACCAGATGGGTGTGGCTGTCGCAGAAGGCAGGTAACACGATGCCCCCATGGGCATTTATCTCTTTGTCAAACTGCCCTTGAGGAGGCTGGTCGCTGCTTCCGAAGCTCTCTATACATCCATCTCTCATCGTGAGCCATGCGTTTTTGAGGCTCGTCACCGACTGCATCTCCTTGCCCCGCAGGCACCCTTTACCCTCAGGAAGAATGCCTGCAAGGAGAGAAATATTAGAAATCAAGCTTCTCATGATGCATGAATTCAACCGATTTTGCTATATACGGATACATCACACAGTCTTTCTCAATGAACGGAACCATCTGTCTGTAGTCGTTGAAGAGCCGTTCTATCACCGGCGAAGAGCGCAATGGCCGCCTGAAGTCGAGTGCCTGAGCCGCATTAAACAGCTCGATGGCCAACACACGTTCGGTATTATGTATCACCCTATAGAGCTTTGTGCCCGCATTAGCGCCCATGCTGACGTGGTCTTCCTGGCCTTGCGACGTGGGAATGCTGTCTACCGAGGCCGGCATACACAGCATCTTGCTTTGGCTTACGATGCTTGCCGCGGTGTATTGTGTTATCATGAACCCGCTGTTCACGCCGGGATTGGCCACCAGGAAGCTGGGTAATCCTCGCGTACCCGATACCAATTTGTAGATACGGCGTTCTGATATGTTGGCCAATTCAGACATGGCGATGGCCAGAAAGTCCATGGGCAGGGCGATAACCTCGCCGTGGAAGTTGCCTGCCGATATAACTAAGTCCTCGTCAGGGCACACCGTTGGGTTGTCGGTTGTGGCGTTTATCTCTATGTCTGTGATGTCTTGCACATAGTGAACCGTGTCTTTCACCGCTCCGTGCACCTGCGGAATGCACCTGAACGAATAGGGGTCTTGCACGTGTTTCTTAGGTTGTGAGATAATCTCACTGCCTTTCAGAATGTTGCACATGTGGGCTGCCGTCTCCACTTGACCCTTATGTGGTCGCACGGCATGCACGGCAGGGTTGAACGCTTCTATGCGTCCGTCATAGGCTTCGAGTGACATTGCGGCTATATAGTCGGCCCAGTTGCTCAGCCGTGTGGCCTCTATGATAGACCAACAGCAGAAGGCTCCCATGTTCTGCGTGCCGTTGAGCAGGGCCAAACCCTCCTTAGAGGCCAGCTTGATGGGCTGCCACTGCATCTCTCTGAGTATCTCTGCGCCCGTCATACGCTTGCCTTTATACTCCACTTCGCCCATTCCGACGAGTGGAAGGCAGAGATGGGCCAGCGGAACCAGGTCGCCAGACGAGCCCACGGAGCCCTGCATGTACACGATGGGGTATATATCGTTGTTGAAGAAGTCTATCAGTCGCTCCACGGTTTGCAGGTTTACGCCCGAATAACCATACGAGAGCGACTGTATCTTGAGCAGTATCATGAGCTTTACTATCTCGTTGGGCACCCTCTCACCAATGCCGCAGGCATGGCTCATCATCAGGTTGACCTGCAGTTGTGACAGTTGGTCCTTAGAGATGTTGATGTTGCACAGACTTCCGAAGCCCGTAGTCACACCGTAAACCGGTTCCTTCGAAGTGGCTATCTTGTCGTCCAGGTATTTTCGGCAGCGCACGATGCGCTTGCGCGAATCCTCTCCCAGCTCCAGTTTGTAGTTGCCTTTCAGGATGTCCCACACCTTGTTCAGGGTGAGATGTCCTGCACTTATCACATGTGTTTTTCTTTCCATTGATATATCATGTTAGTTATTAATTGTTGGTAATATTGCTTTACGAGGCTCAATCATTGCTCTGTGCCGAACGCTTGGTCGATGATGCTGTCGTCAACCAGGTTAGGCATTGTCACCCTTAGCGTCCGGGTGCGATCCATTTCGCGCCTGATGGCATCCATGGAGCCGCTGTTGCGAGCCCACGAACGGCGTGCTATGCCGTTGTTGACGTCCCAGAAGAGCATCTCACGTATGTTGTTGTCGGCCTGTTCGGAGCCGTCTATCACCATGCCGAAGCCTCCGTTAACCACTTCGCCCCAGCCTACGCCGCCGCCGTTGTGTATGCTTACCCACGTGGCACCGCGGAAAGAGTCGCCTATAACGTTCTGTATGGCCATGTCGGCACAATACTGTGAGCCGTCGTAAATATTAGAAGTTTCGCGGAAAGGCGAGTCGGTTCCGCTCACGTCATGATGGTCTCTGCCCAGCACGACGGGTGCTTTGAGCCTGCCCTCGCGTATGGCTTTGTTGAAGCCCAGGGCTATCTGGGTGCGCCCTTCGCAGTCGGCATAGAGTATTCTGGCCTGCGATCCGATGACGAG